>JAPYTO010000115.1 GCA_029941865.1 Fuerstiella sp.
TGGCTCGCATTTTCTTTGCAGGCGAACAGGACGGGATCCACTACATCGCCTACGAGTACGCGGACGGCATCAACATCAAGGAACTGATTCAGCAGCGAGGCAAACTGAGTCCGGCGGAAACCGTCAACTATTCCATTCAGGCAACACTGGCATTGAGCCACATCGCGGCGGCCGGAATTATTCATCGAGACATCAAGCCGTCCAACATTATCATCACGCAGTCCGGCCGTATTAAGGTTGTCGACCTGGGACTGGCGCGACGCGACACGACGGATTCGATCGGCGACATCACGGTTGCCGGAACAACTCTCGGCACGTTCGACTACATCGCCCCTGAACAGGCACGCGACCCTCGGATGGCCGATGTTCGCAGCGACATTTATTCGCTGGGATGTACGGTGTATCACATGCTGACCGGACGGCCTCCGTATCCGGAAGGCACAGCGCTGCAGAAACTGCTCGATCACCAGGGGAAAACGCCGCCGGACCCGCGAGTCGTGGCAAAGGATGTTCCGAGCGAACTCGCTGCCATCGTACAAAACATGATGAACACCGATGCGGATCAGCGATACCAGGATCCCGGACAGCTGCTGACAGATCTGATCAGCCTTGCCACGCAGATGGGGTTGCGCAGCGTTCCTGCAGAAGGAGTTGTCTGGCGCAGAATTCCTGTCCGACGAATTCGCGAATTGTCGGGGGCCATTTTTCTGACGGGCGCAGTGCTGGCCATCTGTCTGACCGCACTAATCTTTCATTTTCTGCCAGGAAAGCCGGAGCCTCCACCGGATTGGCTGAAAAAGTCTTATGCGATTCAACTGAGCGCCGCCGATTCTCTCAAAATGAGCCCGGCACCTGAGTCCACCGGAGAAGATTCGACACTGACATCCGGGAAGGGCACCCTGAATCCGGGGACTGCAGAGCTGGGTCAGCTCCTCGAACGGACTCGGGTGTCCAATCCGCTTCCGCTGCCGGGATCTATGCCCATCGGCCCGTTCTTTTCGCTTGTCGCGTCCGAGAGTTCAGGCGTTCCATTGCCTGACAACATCGCCACTCCACCCCTCGAGCGACATCGCATTCGCCTGGTGTCAGCGAACGGCGAGCAGCAAGCTCACGATTCACTGAGCGGTGCGCTGGCCGACGCACAGTCGGGTGACGAGATTCTGCTGCAATTTAACGGTATTCAACTGGTACCGTCCCTGCCGAAACTCGGTCGCGCAAGCAGCGAGAACATCACACTACGCGCGGCACCCGGGTTTCGCCCGATCCTTGAATTTCGAGGTGACGACCAGCCATCGTCCATGCCGGGACGGCTGTTCAACCTCACCAACAACCTGAACCTCCGGCTACTCGGTGTCGACATCCGGGTCATCATTCCGAACGAAGTCATGTCGTATGAATGGGTCCTGTTCGAATGCAACGGTCCCAACAGAATTGAGTTGCGGGACTGCACCATCGAAGTGCAGAATCCGTCACAGCGCCCGGCCACTGTTTTCCGACTTCTGGACTCACCCCTTGACGAATCTTCAGACAGCCAGGTTGACATTCAGCTGAACGAAGTCGCGATTCGCGGCGGCGTGGATGTGGTACTGGTCGACGGTCAGCCAACAGGACGCCTGCAGGCAGAACAGTGCGCTTTCGCGCTGGACGGTTCGCTGATTAACAACGTCGGTTCACAAATGCCGGAAATCGTCGGTCGCCTCGATGTCACTCTGGAACGCACAACCAGCATTCTTGCCAAACCCCTCATCCGAATGGCAGACAGCGATGTCTTCGACGGCAGAGATCCACAACGAGAACTGCCGAAACTTTCCGTGAACAGTTTTTCGTGTGTCTTTGCGTCACTAACAGAAGACGGTGTGCTGATTCACTCTCAGGGCAACACCTATCTGGACACCCCTCAGGAATTGCTGGTCTGGCACGGCAGCAGCAATCTGTTCCACAACTACGACGTTTACTGGAAACTCGAAAGTGGCGGCTTAGTATTGGAATCGACACTGATGTCGTTTAACGAATGGAATGATACCTGGAGCCATGCGTCAAACGCACAGGACGAAGAGGCTGTTGAATTCGCCTCGGAAGTCTGGAGCGAAGAGGGCGTCCTGGAAACATTGTCACGGGCAGGTCTCAGTGACTTTTCTACCCGTTTCTTCGCGTTGAGCCGAGCACAGTTCTTTTCCGGCACCGCAGGTATGATGCTCGATCCTGGTGGAAGAATTCCAGGGGTCGACACTTCGTTGCTGAGAAGTTTCCCGGAGACGTTGCCGTCACTGCCGGTCGAGACATCGCCGGATAGCGCCAACTAAAGCAGTTTACTTATTGTCGTGGACGATACTGGCTCGTGGGAGTAACGAAACTGCCATTGAAAAGCGTTTCTCGCGGCCACAAGTCAGCGTGAAACGCTGTAATTTCGGTGATCAGTGACGTTTGCCCGGATTTCGGTACACTGAGGTGTGCATCTTTCACCTCGACCGGAGTACGAGCGCCATGCGATGGTTTTGCGTCGTTCAATCGATTTTTCTGATTTCCGCAACGCTGTCTGCTGCTGACGACAATCGGCTTGCCGATCTGGATGAATGCAACCCATGGTACCCCGATCAGAACTTTCCGAAGCTGACTACTCCTCAGTGGGTCGATGAAGACGGCGTTCAGGCGGTTGTTGTGCTGGCCATCGACGACATGCGCGACACGGCAAAGTACGAACAGTACCTGCGCCCCATATTGAATCGCCTGAAGCAGATCGACGGCCGAGCCCCCGTCAGCATCATGACGTGCGACGTGAAGCCCGATGACCCGCAACTGCAAAGCTGGCTGGAAGAAGGGCTGAGCATTGAAGTCCACACCGTCGATCACCCCTGCCCGCTGCTGCAGGCAAGCGACTTCGACAAAGCCAAATCGACCTACGATCGCTGCATTGATCTGCTCAGCACGATTCGCGGCAACAAACCGGTCGCCTTCCGCACTCCGTGTTGCGATTCGCTGAATACGGTGAGCCCTCGGTTCTATTCTGAGATCTTCAGCAAGACGACTGCGGACGGCAACTTCCTGCAGATCGATTCGTCAGTGATGAACTTCTTCACGTCTGATGATGCGTCGATTCCTCGCGAACTGGTGCTGGACAAAGATGGCCAGGAACGGTTCTGGAAGTACAAAGTGCGGGGACTGAAGCGAGGCGACACACTGCACGACAACTTCGTCAACTACATCAAAAACTATCCGTATCCGTACGTGATCAACAACACATGCTGGCAGTTTCCCTGTGTTGCCCCCAGCGACTGGTCGGCTCAGCACCTGCATGGAACCAACAACCCGGTCACCGTGGCCGACTGGAAAGCTGCACTCGACATCACCGTGCACAAGCAGGGCGTTTTTAATCTGGTCTTTCATCCTCACGGCTGGATCACGGCCGAACAGGTTGTCGAACTGATCGACCACGCGGTAACAACACACGGCTCAAAGGTGAAGTTCCTGACGTTTCGGGAAGCGGCAGAAAGGTTGAACAGGTCACTCTGTGACGGGAAGCAACTGCGCCACGCGGGCGATTCAAATCAGGTGGCCGTGCACCACGCCGCCTTCCGACAAAAGAATCCCGAACCGAACGCTCTCCGTGCAGTGCCACAAGCGGTTCGTAAGACCATCGAACAGGGACGACATGCAGGACTTCTGCCACTACACCGTCCGGATGGCTCGCACAACGGAGTTTTTGTTCACGACAATGCACTCTGCTGGCAGAACGAAGATACGGCCCATTTGCCGAATCTGATTCAACGAGTGTCATTTGACGAGCTTCTGGCTGAACATCGTCGACGCGAGGCGCGGTCGGCATTGCCACCTGTGCCGATCGGCGCGGCGGTCGTCGATATCACACCCGGTTATCCGGTCCGGCTCACTGGTTACGGAAACCGCGCAACCGAATCTGCAGGAGTGGCGGAAAAACTTCATGCGCGAGCGCTGGCGATTGGAGGCAACACCGAACAACCACTCGCAATCCTGGTGACGGTCGACAACTGTGGCGTACCCGCATCTGTGACCGAAGCCGTGTTTGCCAAAGCCACAGCGAAACACAGGATCAGTCGCGCACACTTCGCTGTGTGCTCTACGCACACGCACTCCGGTCCCTGGCTGCGAGAATTCGCGCCGAACGTCCTGACGGATCTCACGGACACAGAGACGACTCACCTGAAACAGTACGAAGAGGCCCTGATTGCGAAGCTGGTCGAAGTTGTCGACAAGGCCATTGCCTCACGCCGGCCAGGCAGGCTGTCGATCGGCAGAGGAAAAGTCGGCTTCGCGATCAACCGCCGAACACTCACGGATGGCCGCTGGACCGGATTTGGCGAAACGCCGGATGGCCCGGTCGATCATCAGTTGCCGATTCTTGCGGCACACGACGTGGACGGCAAGCTGATTGCTGTACTGGCGAACTACGCCTGCCACGCCACGACAGAGACAGGTCAGTTCAATCAGATCAGCGGCGACTGGCCGGGCCTTGCCGCGGACCTGATTGAAGCGGACAACGCGGGAGCCGTGGCTCTGATCGCCATCGGTTGCGGAGCTGACGCGAATCCTGCACCACGAGGAACTCACGAAATGTCGCGGCAGCACGGTCAAGCTGTCGCCGATGAAGTGAATCGGCTGCTTGAAAATGCCGTCGCGGAGGGAGTGGAAAGGCACGTTCAACTGATCGACCCGCGCATCACCTGCAGAATGGCCCGCGTCGATCTACCGCTGGGGCCGCTGCCATCGCGGGAAGAATGGGAACAGCGTGCGAAGGAGCCTGGCCATACCGGCATGCATGCCCGGCAATTTCTGAAGCTGCTGAACGACGGCAAATCCGTTCCCACCACAGTTCCAGAGTATCCCGTGCAGACGTGGTGTTTTGGTGAAGACCTGGCGATGGTGTTTCTTGGTGGAGAAGTCGTCGTCGATTATTCCATTCGGCTGAATGAAATGCTGGACGGTGACAGATTGTGGACGAATGCCTACAGCAATGACGTTCCCTGCTACATTGCGTCCAAGCGCATTCTGCGCGAAGGCGGTTACGAAGCCGATCGGTCGATGGTCTATTACGGCCACCCTACTCGTCTGGCACCGGAAGCCGAAGACATCATCTGCGACGCCGTGCAGAAACTGCTTCCGCATACGTTTTATTCCACAAAGTCACGAGCAGACTTCCCGGGCCCGAAGACTCCGGACGAATCACTGGCATGCATCACGACAGGAGCAAACCTGCGCGTCGAACTTGTCGCCGCCGAGCCGCTGATACAGGACCCCGTAGCCTTTGACTGGGATGTCCAGGGCAGATTATGGGTCGTCGAAATGGGCGACTATCCCAACGGAAGCCCGGGCCAACCACTCGGTGTCAACACGACCGGCAAAGCTGGCGGCGGACGAGTTCGCGTTCTCGAGGACACCGACGGCGATGGCCGCTACGACAAAGCGACGACGTTTCTGGACGGCCTGCCCTTCCCCACCGGCATCGCCCTGTGGCGAAACGGCGTCATCATCACGGCCGCTCCGGACGTGATTTACGCCGAGGACACAGACGGTGATTTTGTGGCAGACCTGCGCCAGGTGCTGTACGCCGGCTTCCAGCAAGGTAACCAACAGCATCGAGTCAACGGATTGCGCTGGGGACTTGATGGTTTTCTGTATCTGGCGAACGGCGATAGCGGTGGCGAAATCAGTGTCGTCGGTGCACTCCATGACGGCGTTCCGGCAGACGTGGTTTCAGCGGCGCGGACGAACATCAGCGGACGTGATCTGCGCATCAACCCGGACTTCGGCCTGATTGACCCAGTCAGCGGGCGGACACAATTTGGACGCGAACGGGACGACTTCGGCAACTGGTTCGGCAATAACAATTCCAATCCGATCTGGCACTATGTTCTGGAAGACCACTATCTCAGGCGCAATCCCCACGCGACGGTCTCAACGACGAAAGCAGAGGTCTCCGAATTCCCGGGAGCCGCACCCGTCTTTCCGACCAGTAACACAATGGCTCGATTTAACGACTTTGGCAAAGTGAATCGCTTTACGTCCGCCTGCAGTACCTCCATTTATCGGGACAACTTTCTGGGTGCAGAGTTCTACGGCAACGCCTTCACCTGCGAACCAGTTCACAATCTTGTATCACGGCTGGTTCTGGAACGTGACGGTGTCACTTTCAAAGGCCGTCGAACAGAAGACGAACGCGAATCGGAATTCTTCGCCAGCAGCGACAACTGGACTCGCCCGGTAATGGTCCGCACTGGCCCGGACGGTGCCATTTACGTAGCCGATATGTATCGCCAGGTCATTGAACATCCCAAATGGATACCGGCCGAATATCAGCGCAAGCTGAATCTGCAGGCTGGCAGCAACAAGGGCCGCATCTACCGCGTCGTTCCGTCGGGGGCATGCTGCCAGTCGATAGCCGCAGCGGCCCCGCAACTGGCCGTCGAAAAATCCGCCACTGGTCCCTCACCCCTTGAAGGAGACACGGCTGCAGTCAGCTCTACAGAACCGCAGCCGAATCATCGTGACTGGTTTGCGAGATCGTGGCAGAAAACAGCCACAGACGATCTCATCGATCGTGTTTCCAGCCCCAACGGCTGGTGGCGAGACACCGCTCAGCGAATTCTGGAACATCAAGGAACTGTGCCTTTCGAACGCCTGGCAGAACTGTGCCGCTCACACTCGTCCACAGCTGTACGAGTGCAATCGCTCTACACGATTCAGAAGGTCAAATCGGCAGACAAGGCCCGAGTGCTCAACCTGCTACTTTTCGCCTTAAAGGACGAACATCCGGAAGTACGACGCAACGCTTTAAGTTTGCTGGAAACGTCGCTGCTGAACCGTGAATCTCGACCGCCCGACGAGGTCTTGCAGCTAGTCGATGACCCGTCGGCAATTGTACGCCGGCAGCTGGCATTCTCTCTGGGCGTATCCGGTCACCGCGACTCTGCCAGAGCTCTTGCCACACTGTTAAGACAGGACGCGGGATCCATCCATATCGTAAACGCAGTCATGACGGCGCTGACGTCCGACAATATTGGTCACGTTTTGCAGCAGGCAATTTCCGACGGTGGAGTGCCGGACACGGCCGTCGCTCAGCTGATCAGTCAAGCTGCGGCGATGAAGAAAGTCGACGCTCTGCGGCAGCCAGTGCGTGCCATTCTGCAACAGCTGAATGCATCTGCACAACAGAAACCCGGAGTGTGGGATTCGGCAACTCAGGTCATTCGCAGCATTCGGCGACACGATGAAGTGGACTCGGCCGTGAGAAACGATGACGAAATTGTCGCAGCGATGACTCAGGCGAAAGCCAGCGCCGCTGGACTTGCGACAAGTCCTGACGCGCCGGATGACCTTCGCGTAGCCGCTCTGCGATTTACGACGGTAGCAGGAATTCCGAATACCGAAGCTGCCGGACAGCTGGTCGCAGTGCTCAGCCCCGGATCGTCGATCGCTGTTCAGCAGGCCGCCGCTGCTGCGATTATTCAAAGTTCGCCCGACGTCACAGCAACGCTGTTTGACCGATGGAGCGGATTGACACCCGCAGTCAGGTCGTCGATCGTGGAACAGCTGCTGCAGAGTTCATCAAGGACGGAGCTGCTGTTGAATGCTGTTGCCGCAAAGAAACTGGCAGCGAGTGATATCGATGCTTCGGCTCGTGAGCGATTACTCAATCACCGTAATGACAAACTGAAACGTCTGGCAAAGGAAATCCTTGGGACGACAACAAATATCGCCCGCGCCGTTGTCATTGCCGACATGCAGATGCAGATCGACAACCTGACCGGCGATGCCACGGTCGGCAAAGCCGTCTTCGAAAAACGCTGTGCCACGTGTCATCGTCTTCAGAACACTGGCAAAGCCATCGGTGCAGACCTTGCAGCGCTCAAGGATCGTTCGACCAGCGCCCTGCTGATCGCCATGCTCGATCCCAATAATGCCGTCGAAACAAAATTCCTCAGCTACACCGCTGTCACTGCCAATGGGCTGTCTTTCAATGGCATGCTGCTGAGCGAAACCGGCAACAGCGTGACTCTGATGGGCACCGATGGCAAAGAACACGTCCTGCCGCGAACCGACCTTGAGGAATTAAGTTGCTCCAATCGATCACTGATGCCGGAAGGCCTGGAAAAGGATCTGACGCCTCAGAATTTTGTCGACGTCATTGCGTTCGTACAGTCGTCCGGCGTGAAATGGAAGCAGTTCGAAGGCAACGAGCCGCAGCTGGTCACGGCCAACGCCGATGGCACATTAACACTGTCTGCAGTGGCTGCTGAGATCTATGGACCAAGCCTTGTTTTCGAACGTAAATACAGCAACCTTGGCTACTGGTCATCCACCAATGATTACGCGGTATGGAACATCGATTCTCCTGCTTCCGGCCACTGGACGGTGGAAATCGAATACGCCTGCGACAATGCCACAGCCGGCAATCCGTTGAAGTTGTCCACGGGATCACGCCTGCTGACTGCCCGAGTGCCAGGCACAGGCAATTGGGACACCTACAGGACCTGGACGGCTGGCAACATCGACCTGCGTCGTGGTCGAGGCCAACTGATCGTCACGGCGCCCGAACAACCATCGTTTGCGTTGATCGACCTGCGAGCGATTCGCTTGATACCGCCGAAATAGTTGCCACAGGATCAAGGCGTTCACGTTACCGTTCGTTCAAACCGCGTGGGCCACGCCCCGCGTTTCGTGTGCCGAAAAACGCGGCCCGATGGGCAACGCGGTTAAACGAAAAAAGCCGTTTCTTCACATTTTTTGATAGCAGCCACTGCGTCGCAACGAATCGCAAACACACTGGCTGGCGCGTCGATCTGGCATTGCTTCCTGACCACTTTTCCACGTCCAGCCCCGGCCACCGACCCGTCCGAAACCACAATCCGTAATTGCACGCTCTGGATCCGACACATTGGTTCCTGCTAGACTTCTGTTCAAAGAAGATCAGTCGTTGTTTGATCGAGCATTGACGGAATCCGGACGCATTCTGATCGCGGCTGATCGTTTTTCCCGCCCATTTCCTTATTCGAGCGGCAGCCGCCTACCGCGGTATTCCGCCGCGTCGTTTGCAGAGGAGCACTGATGAAACACATTGCGATTTGCTTTGTGTCTGCCGCCGCAGGAACAGTTTTCGGAGCCTGGCTGATCAGTGCCGGAAGCTCTCTGCCCTCCGCCGCAGGACAGCCACCGTCACAACAGACCGGGTCCGGAAATGGCCTCGCACGACAGACACCTGTGGAACCACGCGCATATCTGGCGGATGGACTGACACCGGACGAAGCAGCGTCGGCTTATGTTTACGAATTGAACAATCGCAGTGTCACCAATATTGCGACCCGCATTGGGTCCGAACGCACGTTCTTTCGTATTGAAAACCCCACAGAAGATGCCGGCTCCGGTTTTGTGCTGGATACCGACGGACACATTCTGACAAACTATCATGTCATCGAAAATGCGCAACGGATTCTGGTGACGCTGTACAATGGAGAATCGTACGAAGCCGAACCAGTCGGCGTGGACCCCATCAATGACATTGCCATCATCCGACTGGACGTACCTCGGGAACTGCTGTTTCCGGTAACGTTAGGCGACTCCAGCTTGCTGAAGGTCGGGATGAAGGTGCTTGCGATCGGCAATCCGTTTGGTCTCGAACGAACGATGACCACCGGAATCATCTCCAGCCTGAACCGAACACTGCCGGTGACACGAGCGCGGTCGATCAAGTCGGTGATTCAGATCGATGCGGCCATCAATCCAGGCAACTCCGGCGGGCCGTTGCTGGATTCTCATGGCCGTCTGATCGGCATGAACACAGCGATCGCCAGCCACACCGGACAAAGCGCCGGAATCGGGTTCGCAATCCCATCGAACCTGCTGGCACGGGTCATCCCGGAGTTAATCGAACACGGTCGTGTCATTCGTCCGGACATCGGGATCACAGAAGTGTGGCAAACCGAAGAAGGGCTGCGGATCCTGAGAATGGACCCCGAGGGTCCGGCGGTCCAGGTTGGTTTAAAAGGGCCAGCGATCGGACGAATAAAAAGGGGATTCGTTGTCTTCGAAACAGTAGACCGCAGCGCTGCGGACCTGATTGTCGGAGTCAACGGAAAGGATACTCGGAAAGTCGACGAGTTTCTGTCTGAAGTGGAAAGTCACCGCCCCGGCGATACGGTCGTGCTGCAGATTATTCGTGATGGCAAACCGATTCAGGTCGAAGTTCGGCTTTCGGAATAATCAGTCCAGTCCGTGACTCAGCAGACCACTGCGAAGTTTCGGCTCGAACCATGTGCTTTTGGGAGGCATAATTTCACCGGCATCAGAAACGGCCATCAACTGCTGAATGGATGTCGGAAACATCGAAATGGCACACGCCCAGCCATCTGACGTGACTCGTTTTTCGAGTTCGTCGGTGCCCCGAATCCCACCAACGAAATCAATCCGTGAATCCGTCCGAACATCTTCGCTGCCGAAGATCGGCTCTAACACACGTTGCTCAAGAATCGCGACGTCCAGTGAAGCAATCACATCCGATTGATCGATCGCATCCGGCGATACGGTGAGTCGATGCCACGAGCCATCCAGATAGAAACAGAACGAACCCGCAGCTGACGGAATCGGTTCGTTGGTGGGTTCAACGGTGCCAACATCGCTCAAACGCTTTAGAACGTCGTCTGCAGACTGTCCGTTCAGGTCTTTGATGATCCGATTGTAGGACAGGATGTTCAGTTGGTTCGCCGGAAACAGAACGGTCAGAAACCAGTTGTATTCTTCGTCACCAGTGTGATCCGGATTGGCCGCCCGGCGTTCCGCTCCCGCGCGCCACGCGCTGGCAGAACGATGGTGACCGTCCGCGACGTAGAACGCCGCCACCGATGACAATTGTTCGACAAGCGCTGCGGCATCGGCAACCGGCCAGACCGTATGCTGTACGCCATCTGGTGCGGTGAAATCGTACAACGGCTGCGCAGACGCAGTTTCGGTAACCAAGGCATCAACAACAGCGACGTCCCGGTAAGTCAGAAACACGGGCCCCGTATGGGCGTTCAGGGTCAACAAATGACGCGTGCGGTCGTCCTCTTTGACCTTTCGAGTTTTTTCGTGCTTCAGGATCAGATTATTTTCGTAGTCATCTATGTGGCAACAGCAGACAATGCCGGTCTGGGCCACACCATTCATGATCTGACGGTAGACGAACAATCGTTCGGTCTCGTCGCGAGTAAGAACACCGTCACTGATCAGCTGATCCAGATTCCGTCGAGCCGTTTTGTAGACTTCATCGGCGTACGGATCGGTGTCCGCCGGCAGATCGATGTCCGGTCGCACGATGTGCAGAAAGCTATGCGGATTGCCTTCCGCAAGGGCTGCCGCTTCTGTGCGGTTGACCACGTCGTATGGGACTGAAGCAACCGTGGCTGCGTTTTCTGCCGTGGGACGAATCGCCTGGAACGGTTTGATACGAGGCATAATACGACTTCTGTGAGGATCTTTGCAGAATAAGGGATTCGGGATTGGAACGACTGCCTGCAGTGCATCCAAGGTCACCGCCTCGTTGCGGACAAAAATTCGAACGATTCCAGGCTGTGAGAGCCATCATGTCGTGTTACAGCGTATTACGCTGACTCGTGGCCGCGAAAGACGTGTGTCAGCCTGAGAAAATGGCCTGCCCACGAGCCAGATCGGTTCACGAGAATAGGTAAACTACTCTAGTATCCGCAACACGTTCAGAAAAAACCAACACATCCGGAATTGATTGGGGTCCGCAGAATTGTCGCAAGAAGAACGAGACCTGGGAGTTCAGCCGATCGGGCAGGTCCTTGAAGAGTTCGGCCTGAAGGCACACGATCTGGTCGCTGCGTCAACCGAGCAATTGACTCATAAGATGGTGTCCCGCGCCGTGAAGGGGCGCAGACTCACGAAGAATACGCGAGAGAAGGTCATCCGGGCCCTGAACGCTGCGGCCGGTCAGAACTTCGATGCCGCACGACTTTTCACCTATTAGTGCGTGGTCAAGTCTAAGAACCGGGGTTGTTCCGTAGCCGAACTCGCCAGAGTTTGGAAGTTTTTCTCGATGTCGTCCAAAGTCTGGCGACTTCGGCTACCCTAAAATCAGGGATTGACGCCTGCTGCCGCCCGGCTTGAACCTCAGCCGTCAGACTTCAACCATCTCGGACTTAGTGCTCTCAATAAACGCGACGACATCACCTTTCTCGGCAGCGGCGAGTTCAAAGTGGTCCAGGGTATCGTGAACGTGCCCCATGAATCGCCCCCAGTCATCGCCTGAGATCTGCATCCCTTTGTGCGTAGCAACCATGTTTCGACCGGTGTAGTAAACCGGGCCGCCCGCGGCGTGGCATAGAAAATCGATCAACAGTTGCTTCTCGCGCTGGATACCGTCATCGCCTCTGTGCTTCCAGAAGCGTCCGAGTTGCTCGTCACTCATGAGACGAGGCAGCAGGTTATTCGCGACGGCGGAGATGGCGTCGTACCCCCCCAACCTATCATAAAGAGAAGGCGCAGTTTCAGTCATCGCGTCAGTTCTGAAATGAGAGTATCTGTTACCTGTGTCGCAAATCCACGACGACCGCGACACGTCACGAAGTCGGTATGCTAGGAAGACCGGAAACGAAGATCAACGGCGGATCTGAACGCCGGACCGTGTGTCCTGTGTCGCACCGAAGTCGACTCTGCATCCACTGCGCCGTCGGTTCTGTCGCGTTCAACGGCACGCTGACGCGACTTGCCGGCATAGTGCAACGCGATCTGATTGCCCAGAGGCTATGTGGACATCACGCAGATCAATCGTATCCCGACGGCTGCAAATGTACCGTGCGTCACGCCACGACGACAAACGCCACAACTGAGGCGACTGCAAGAAATCCGATCAGAAAATATCGTTTCAATTTTGCTGCTGCATTGATATCGCGAACGGTCAACACTGCCTCCAGCATGGCGATTCGTTCATATCGCAGCGCACCACTGGTGTGAGGTGCAAGCAGCAGGTTGGAAAGTGTGGCGTTCATGGTCCTTCTTTGCGAAGCGGGGGGAAATCCTGAACGTCAAAGCAACGTCCAGATCAGGTGTTCGTTTAAACACCGAATTCCTTACGAGTGATCGCCAGGTTTGGCAGATTTATTTTTTTTGCAGACACAACTACTTTCCGTTATGAACTGGTCAACGTGGTTTAACCTGAGACCTCAGGCAATACAGCGACAACAAGCAGCTGACATCAGATGAGGACACAGCCGGGCTCCGGAAGCTGGGATTATGGGTGGGAATCCATGATCTGGCTGACACCGCGGGAGTGGCGGAAGTCAGGCCAGGAAGAACGGGACGATCACCGTTGAATTCGCCTGGCGACTATTGCACGTGGACGGTCGAAAGCTGTACAACCGACACATGAAAAAGAAGTGCCCCACAACAGGTGAATTCTTCGAGTGCGGTGCGGACACGGCCGATCCCAAAAACCATGCAGCGTTCTGCTGCTGGTGTCAGGAGTTTCCGGTTGTGCCGTCGTCAGGCAGGGAATGCCTGGGGCCCACAGCTCTGGCGGCGATAGCCGAACAGATGTCCGCTGCTAAACCGCAACCCCGCGGACAACAGTCCGACCGCTGAAGCAGAACGCTCTACGGCAGCAGCCCACGTTCGCGCAGTTCATTAAGATTGTCCGGTGCGCTTTCTGTGATACGTTCGGATGCGTACTTCAACAGTGCGAAACCAGCCAGCCCAGGCGGTGCTGTGAGAATTGCAACGCGGTCTTCTTCTTCAGCATCCAGCTGACTGTTCAAACGATCAACGGCCTCTTCGATCGTATCGGCCACGATACGTTCTGAACCGTGGTGATTGCTGAGCTTAAGGTTGGAAAACGCAGCTGACCGAGCCATCAGAAATTCAGCGAATCCCGCGTCCTCGTTCTCTTCAAAGAAATCAAGAAATTCGGGACGCATGCTGTCTGGTGTAATAATCCTGGCACGACTCACTGTGATCTGTCCCTGGCGCACGCGGACTGCTGTCGTGTCGTCGTTTTCCTGGGGGGTCACAAGGAAATAAGGAAGGTCGGAATCACCAAAGGTAAACAGCGAATAGGTAACAATACGTTCTATGCGCACCGCGTCCCACATGCGGCGAAAATGCTGTTCCTGTTCGAATTCGTCAAACATCAGTTAACGGTAATCCTTGTGCGTTGCAATGGGGACTGAAGCATGCGGTCCGGCAGCCATGTGACGGCACGACCAACGTCAATCGTGGCGAATTGCAGATTAAAGTCAAAGGACTTTCACAAGCAATCGAAACAAGCTGTCTGCAGATGGCCGATAAGCCGGGTTTTGTCGACGACAGTTGCCTGTCGCGGGCGTTCATTTATCTACGGTGCCAATTGCTCGACACCTCCAGCAGCTGACCCGAAGGAAACAACCCGGACCGAATCGCGTGCGTCCGAGGACACACATCCTTCTGCTTAGCTTTGCTCCCGATGGGGTTTACCCAGCCGACTCAGTCACCTGAATCGCTGGTGCGCTCTTACCGCACCGTTTCACCCTTACCTGGAAAGTCGTTGCCGACTTCGCCTCACAACACACCTCAAAGAAGAGTGTCATTCAGGCGGTTTGCTTTCTGTTGCACTTGCCCTATCCTCGCGGACGGTGGGCGTTACCCACCATCGTGTCCTGTGGAGCCCGGACTTTCCTCTCCGCCAGAAACTGACGCAGCGAACGCCTGGCCATCTGCAGCCAGCGGTTACAGTCTATCCGGTGCGGCAACTGCGAGCGAAGTTATGCTGAGAGAAGTTCAGCATCTTTTCAAAATCTCTTCCGTATGCATCGGCCTGCCCGGTGTGATAGAGTCTGCAGCCAATGGACTGCAATCCCTGCACGGGACAGACCTACGAAAGCGGATGAGGCAGTATAAATGAAAGCGGAACGCAAGGATCGATCCACGCATCTGTTTGCGGCAGCGATCTTCATCAGCGCGTTCCTGCTGTTTCAGGTGCAACCGCTGATTAGTAAAGCCATATTGCCCTGGTTTGGTGGGGCGCCGGGAGTCTGGACGACGTGCCTGCTGTTCTTTCAATCAGTACTTTTTGGCGGTTACGCCTACGCGCACCTGCTGACCCGGTGGGTCCCGATGCGAGGTCAGGTGATCCTTCACAGCCTGCTGATCTGCATGGCCGTGCTATTGCTCAGTATTCTTCCGGATCCCTCATGGAAACCGGCGCCCCATGACGACCCGACGCTGCGAATCCTGGCGTTGCTGGCCGTCACTGTTGGCCTGCCCTATTTTCTGCTGTCCGCAACCGGCCCGCTGTTGCAACGCTGGTTCAGCGTGGCTTATCCCGGACAGTCACCGTACCGACTGTACGCGGTATCAAATGCCGGGTCATTGATCGCCCTGCTGTCCTATCCCTTCGTCTTCGAACCCGCGCTGAACATGAACTTTCAGGCGAAATTCTGGTCAATCGGATTCTGTATCTACGTGTGCCTGTCCGTCATCTGTGGCATAAAGCTGTGTTCCACGAAACAGTCTGCTCCCGTTTTGGAAGTTCAACACAGTGAAAAGAATCGCCGGCGGCCGCGTCGATTCGTGTCGTGGTTTCTGCTGGCCATGATTGCGTCCTCCACCCTGTTGGCAATCACCAACACAGTCTGCCAGGACGTTGCCGTGATTCCGTTTCTGTGGGTGATTCCGCTTTCGCTTTACCTGCTTTCCTTCATTCTTTGCTTTGACAGCGACCGGTGGTATCGACGTGCCGGTAATGCGGTGATCACCTGCGGTCTGGTGGCCGTCCTTTGCTGGACACTCATGTTCCAGGCCAGTGACTCGCTGCTGGTGCAGGTCGGACTTCATTTCGCGGTCCTGTTTTTCATCTGCATGATGTGTCACGGCGAGATTTCCCGCCAGCGTCCTGACACAGCACACCTGACATCGTACTACCTGACGATGTCGGCCGGTGGAGCCTGCGGCGGCCTGTTCGTGGCACTGGCGGCCCCGATGATGTTTCCGGACTTCTGGGAACTGCACGTCTGCCTTCTGGCTGCGGCCGTCTGTGCCTTGCGCGTAATTTTCGACGATGGAAGATGGTTTCAGCTGAGGATCGGCGGTGCACTGCCGGCCAACGCGGCTTCCATTGTGCTGATCGTTCTGGTTTCAACGCTGTTCATCGAAGCGGTTGTAAGCTATCGCGAAGCCGTTTCCATGACACGTAACTTCTATGGCGTGCTGAAAGTGGAAGTTGACCCGGTAGAGAAGGCTACGATTCTGCGACACGGCCAGATCATCCACGGGCTGCAACTTCGGTCATTTGGCGGTTGGAACAGACCAACGACGTACTACGCGCGTCGCACCGGAGTCGGGCAGGCAATCGAATTGCTGCAGTCAAAAAAACGTTCTGTTCGCATCGGACTGGTTGGCCTGGGAGCCGGAACACTGGCCGCATATGGGCGCGACGGAGACGTGCTGCGGTTTTACGAAATCAACGAGGATGTGATCGAGCAGGCAGAATCACATTTTTCGTTTCTCAGCAGCACGCCGGCCACCGTGGAGATGATTAAAGGCGATGCACGACTGTCGCTGGATTCTGAACGACCGCAGCAGTTCGATCTGCTGGTACTGGATGCATTTTCCGGTGATGCCGTGCCCGCTCATTTGCTGACACGTGAAGCCTTCAGTATCTACCTGAACCACATGGCTGACGGCGCGATCATCGCCGTCCATATTTCGAATCTCTACTTCGATCTTCGTCCGGTGGTTGAGGGCGTCGCGGACGAACACAACCTTCATTCGATCGCCGTACAGGTTCCCGACATCCGGCCGCCCGTGGATCCCAGCAGCGAATGGATTCTCCTGGCAAGTGATCTGTCGACTCTGGCCGCCACGCCTGCCTTCCACAGCGTGTCTGCACCACAATCGAAGAAAGTCCTGTGGACCGACAGTTTCAGCAATCTGTTTCAGATTCTGCGGTGAAGCTTCATGCGTGGCGCCCTACCGCACAGCAGGAAGGGCGAATTTATCCATCGCAGAATACTGGCCAGGAATGAGCAGTGAAAAATCACGTCAACGAAAGTCACCAATGGAGAAGCGCCATTGCGAAATGAAATTCTCGAACGGAACTTAGTTCCCCGTAGCCCGGCTCATAGCAACGCCTACACCTAAACCGAAACCGGCAGCCAACTAGCAACAGGCAAATAACAAATGCCGGTCGTGAAGAACATGCTGACAGGTGATTCAAACAGCCACGAGAAAAGTTGACGGGGCCTGTCTGGAAGATCACGGCTGATCAGTGACGCCAGCGACGGGCTTTTCTGTTGATGAAGGGTAAATGTCCCTGGACGGAGAGTTCAGGGGGAAGTCGCCAGCGGCAGGTCGCCAGATGCTGCCAAAGAGCAGCGCCGAACGACCGAGCGACGGCGGCCAAGCAGTCGCACCTGATCACTTATCGCGTTCGTCCGCTTAACAGGAATGAAGCTCGGGTATGTGCTTAATTTCGGCAGCTATGCATTGGTAAGGGCGGCGACCCTGGCAATGATTACAGGCACCTGCAGTCACGGAAAACACACGCCGTGTTGCAGAATCCGACTTCGGCGGTTTGCGGACTGAGCGTTCACTGTTCGGCCTCGGGGCCGGCCGGGAGAGATCGTGTGTTTGTAAACGGGTGCCGCACGCACAGGAGTTCCACGACTGGACCAATTTCCCTTTAGGATGCAGTATTTCGTAAACACTGTTGTCGTAAATATTTTATAAGGGTAGGCTGACGGAACTGGAAGGATCGTGTGTCGCAGTTTTTGGAGGTTTTGCAGTGATTTCCCATTCGATTCCGTTGCTGTCGGTGGCCATTTCTCTGCTTGTTCTGCCGATCGCCATCGCCGAAGAATCGCCGGGGTTTGACGCCGAAATTGCACCGTTGCTGATCAAGCGTTGCGTCGAATGCCACCAGGGAAACGAACCATCCGGGAACCTGCTTCTGACAACGGGGGAAGGCTTGTTGAAGGGAGGCGATTCCGGAGCGTCGATCGATTTCGATACTCCCGTCGAAAGCAATCTGCTGCAGCGAATTCACGATGGTGAAATGCCGCCGGATAAAAAGGGGCTGTCGCAGAAGCTGGCGGCGAGTGAAATCGCGGTTCTTGAGCGCTGGGTTGCTGCTGGAGCAACGTGGCCGCAGGGACGGACGCTGGATCTGTTTGAGCGAACCAACGAGGTTCGGGGTGGACGGGACTGGTGGTCACTGCAACCCATCAGGCGCCCCGACATCCCAAAGTTGAAGTCACTTCCACAACCGGAGAACCCGGTTGACGCTTTTGTCATGGCTCGTCTGGAAAGTAGCCAGATGGTCCCGGCTCCCCAGGCAGACAGGCGAACTCTGCTGCGCCGTCTGTATTTCGATCTGACAGGGTTGCCACCAACGCGAACTCAGATCGAAAAATTCGAGAATGACAAATCGCCACAAGCGTGGGACACCGTGATTGATGAGTTGCTGGACTCACCGCAACACGGAGAACGGTGGGCACGGTATTGGCTGGATCTTGTCCGCTACGCCGACACCAGCGGATACGAGCGAGATCAGGAGAAACCGTTCGCGTGGAAGTATCGCGACTGGGTCGTCAATGCGTTGAATGCGGACATGCCGTACGACCGTTTTATCATCCAGCAACTTGCCGGCGATGAACTTCCGGATCGGAGTGAACAATCGGTCATCGCGACCGGGTTTCTTCGTTTGGGAACGTGGAACGACGAACCGAATGAGCCACTCGATTATCAATACGACCGGCTGGAAGATCTGGTCCACACAACGTCGTCGGCGTTTCTTGCAATGACCGTCAAGTGTGCCCGTTGCCACTCACACAAATTCGACCCGATCACCCAGGAAGATTATTACCGCATGGCGTCAGCGTTCTGGGCGGGCCCGATCACTGCTCGCGATCGCAAACTGCTGGGTGGACCAAACACGGACGAACTGGGTTTTGCGGACGTACTCGGCTGGACGGATCTCGGACGGACTCCGCCACCATTGCACGTCCTGAAAAATGGAGAGCGAGAGCAGCCGTTGCACGCAGTGACACCGGCATCGCTGTCGATGATTCCCGCGCTGGAACGTGTCTTTGACCCGTCTCCGGAAAGCACAGGAACTTCGAACCGTCGACTGCAACTGGCCCAGTGGATTGCCAGCGAGGACAACCCACTGACGCCGCGGGTGCTGGTCAATCGGTTGTGGCTTCATCATTTCGGAAATGGAATTGTCCGATCGCCGAACAACTTTGGCTTTCTGGCGGACCCGCCGACTCATCCAGAGCTGCTGGACTGGCTGGCGGCAGAGTTCATTCACGGCGGCTGGAAAATCAAACCGATTCA
This sequence comes from Fuerstiella sp., assembly GCA_029941865.1. Lineage (GTDB taxonomy): Bacteria > Planctomycetota > Planctomycetia > Planctomycetales > Planctomycetaceae > Fuerstiella. The sequence goes on from JAPYTO010000115.1 coordinate 19,336, forward strand.
CAAGCTGATTCTGACGTCCAGAACCTGGCAGCAGTCGTCACTGCATCCTCAGTCCAGTGAGTATCAGACACACGATGCGGGTAACCGGTTGTGGTGGCGGGCAGAGCGACGACGTCTGGACGCTGAAGCGTTGCGGGATTCGATGCTGGCAACGACTGAAGAACTGGATCGGCGAGTTGGAGGGCCAGGATTCCGGCCGACGATCAGCGCTGCAGCGTTGGAAGGACTGTCCAGGAAGTCAGCCGCGTGGCAGGCATCCTCACCGAAAGAGCAGACTCGTCGCAGCCTGTATATTTTTTCGAAGCGGGGGTTGCTGCCACCGATGATGACCACGTTCAATCTCGCTGACGCCACGCAGTCATGCGGCCACCGCGACGTCACGACGGTACCGACTCAGGCCCTCGTGCTGCTGAACAACCCATTCGCGCACGGGCGAAGCGAAGCACTCGCTCGAACCATCCTGCAAAACACAACCGATCCGCAGATTCAGGTTCAGAAATCGTTTTCTGCCGTCTACGGCAGAATGCCGTCGGCTCAGGAACTGAGTCTGGCAACGCAGCACCTTGCGACTCAGACAAGGCAGTTTGAGGGGGCATATCGGCAGCAGGCAACGACGGCAGCCGAAACGGCAAAGAGGACCAGGGGACAACTCAGGAAGTCGCTTGTTCTCCATCTGCGGGCTGACCAGGGAATCACACTTGATTCCGCCGGTCACGTTTCGCAGTGGAACGACCTGTCGGGACACAATCATCATGCCATTCAGGCGCAAACGGATCGACAACCACGTCTCGCCCGGAACGGATTCAATGGGCACGCCGCCGTTTCATTCGACGGCAAGGGTCGTTTTCTGCATTTGCGGGGACGTCTGCTGCAGCAGCAGGAATGTACGATCGTGGCCGTTGTCACCGATCGCGGAATTCCCGGTCATCGCACGCTGCTGTCCAACTGGAATGGTGGAGTCGGCAATTCGGTTACATCGCTGTTTCTGGGTTTGACCGCCGCAGCCACCGTCCGATTCAGTGACGCCTTCTCCGACGCCGGGCGCATCAATGAACGCGGCACGCCATTCGTGATTACGGCCGTCAACGGGGCTGACGGTTCGATCGTGTTTCAGAACGGTCATGAGTTGTCATCTCGTGCAAATCCGCTTCCTCAGCGAAATCTGTCGACCGACTGGGTGATTGGCCAACAGGGCAACATCAACGGCGAATACTGGAACGGCGGAATCGCCGAACTGCGAGTTTTCGCGAAGGCCCTGTCGACTGACGAGCGATCAGCGATGGAATATGAACTTCAGAAGCGATACGGCATTTCGCGCCAAGAGACATCACCACAACAAACGCCGGCAGAATTAGCCCTCGCATCACTGGCCCATGTCCTGCTGAATTCCAACGAATTTCTTTACGTGGATTGAGAACAATCATGTTGCATCCGTCGTTATTTCCATGTGGTCGATCACGACGTGAGTTTGTCTGGGAAATGGGCGCTGGCTTTTCCGGTGTCGCTCTGGCAGGCTTGCTTTCGAACAGTGGGTTCTTTGCGGGGAAAGCCACGGCCAGTGAACCGCAGCAAGCGCCGAGCCAGGCAGACACACAGGGTCGGCAGAAGCCTCGGGCAAAGTCATGTATCTTCCTGATGATGAACGGTGCGCCATCGCAGGTGGACACGTTCGATTACAAACCGGAGCTCGAAAAGTACGCCGGAAAACAGCTCCCTGCCGATAAGAAGTTCATCAACTCGGGTGGTCGGAAGATGGGATTCCTGACGCCGGCCTGGAGGCCGTTTCGTCCGGGCGGCGAAAGCGGACTGCTGGTATCAGACTATTTTCCGCGTGTCCGCGAACACGCCGACAAGCTGTGTGTGATTAACTCGTGTCACACAGACAGTCATGCGCACGGTTCGGCATTGGTCGCGATGAACACCGGGAAGACGTTAATCGGTCGCCCGTCACTCGGCAGCTGGTGCGTGTACGGCTTGGGATCTGACAATGAAAACCTGCCAGGATACGTTGTCATTCTGGACAAACGCGGCGGGCCGATCGGCGGACAGCCCAACTGGTCCAGCGGCTTTATGCCGGCGACGTACGAAGGCACATTGTTCAGACCGATCGGCGATCCTATTCTGGACCTGAAAGGTCCGGCCCACGTGACGCAGGCCGTGCAGCGCGAGCAACTGGACCTGCTGGCCCGGTTCAATCAGCGACATCTTGACAGCAGACCCGGAGCACAGGATCTGGCCGACCGGATGCACAGTTACGAACTCGCTTACCGCATGCAGTCGGCGGCACCTGATGCCGTTGATCTGTCGCAGGAAAGCGAAAAGACACTTGAGATGTACGGCGTTGGAAGTCAGCCGACCAGCGAGTACGGCCGGAACTGTCTGGTCGCCCGCCGCCTGGTGGAACGCGGCGTTCGCTTTGTTCAGCTCTATTCCGGCGGCGGACATCTTGAGGAAACCTGGGACGCTCATCAGAGCATCGAGA
>JAPYTO010000116.1 GCA_029941865.1 Fuerstiella sp.
TGACGGGGTGGACCGCCGTCGCAACTATTTCAGCTTCAGGTCTGCCATGCCGAAACGAACGAAGTCAATTCGGTCATGACCTTTCCGCTCCTTTGAACCAGCCTCAAACAGGACTCCGAATTGTCCTGCACGCAGACGCACCAGATCGCTGTAAGCAGCCGGGCCCTCATGAATTAATGGACCGTCGTGCCATGTCGCCGACTCGTCAGTCGAATACCGCAATCGAAGGTCACTGCGGCCTTTTCCCGAAGGCCCACTTTCGTCCGGGCCGGAGAACAGAATCAAATCCCGATCGTCACCGTTCAACGACGAAGCCGCCCGCAGTAATGCACACTGCACGACTGGGGGATCGAACGGTCCGCCCTCCGGCGAAAAGTACTTGTAGTTCGGATTTGTGGCGGGATCAAATGTCTCGCCTCCATCACTGCTGTAAGCACTACCGCGTGTCCCTTTTGACGTGCCCTTCTGGTCGCGGGTGTTGAAGTACAGTCGACCGTCGTTGAGTTCGACGACGGTTGTTTCATTTGCCTTCAGGTCGTCGCCATACGTGTCATCAATCGCTCCCAGTCGCCAGGTTTTTCCATGGTCATCGCTGATGATCGACTGAACGCCCTCCGGTCCACGGTCGGCACCATCGTCGCCCAGACGATGGTCAGCCGGAATCACAAGCCGACCTCGATGTTCTCCGCGTTGCAATTGAATTGAATGTACCGGTCCAGTGGCGTACCAGCCCCAGTTCCTGAGTTTCACGTCGTGCGTAATTTCACGCCGCGGCGCCCATGTCCTTCCGTGATCATCACTATACGTCACAAAGACACGGTCATTTTCAAGCGTAAACGGCAGCCAGATGCGGCCCCGATGTTCCGGGTCCAGAAGATCGACGACGGGCGCCGGATTTCCAATCGTGATCGGAGGCGCAGCGTCTTCAAACAGTCTGCGAAAGTCAACTCTGTTCTGCACTACCTGGAGTATCTGCCACGTCTTTCCACCATCGGATGAACGTTTTGACACGAGATCGATGTCACTGGCATCGCCACCGGATCGTGCTTCACAAAAGGCCAGCAGGTCACCGTTCGCTGCCTTGATGATGGCGGGAATACGAAACACCTTGTAACCGTCGGTACTATTTTGAAAAACGGTCACGTTGGCGGATTCAGCCGCATTGGTCAGACCAACACACATGCCAAGAATCGCAGCCACGGTTGCAGAACGCAGAACAACAGACCTCATGGATTACCTTTCATAAACTCGGGCAAGGTTTCTCCCGCCTCAATCGTAAACCGGCGTGGTGTTCCCCGGACCTGACGGCCGTGCGAAACGCGTGAAGGGGAAGGGTATCTCTTCGCAGACAGGATGATAATAGACCTGCCACCTGGATAACATCGGGGCGAGATTCTTCAGGACCTCAACCTGCTGCGATAGTGGCAACGCGTTTGAATGAGAGGCGAACAACAACGTTTATTGTGCGTTGTGCGGCGACGATTCACGAAGCGATTTGCACAGACAGTCGGACACGCAGGGTGTGCGTGTCGCTACTCGTAGCGCAATCCGGCATATAATGATTCGTCGAGTTCGACCGCAAGAACCATGGGCTCTCGGCGAGCCAGCCAGGTCTCGACGTGCGTCTGCACCTCCTCCAGCGTCGCTGCGGACCTACCGCGAACACCGAATCCTTCGGCGACGCGGACCCAGTCGACGGGCAGGAAGTCGACCCCACGAGGCTGAAGACTTCGGGACTGCTGCGCCTGTTTGATAATGGAAAGCGACCTGTCACACAGAACAACAAAAAGCGGCGCCACACCGATCCGCCGAACAGTCTCGAGTTCCTGAACCATCATGCTAAATGCGCCGTCGCCGGTGATGCTCACCACAGGCTGATTGGGACGAATCAACGCGGCAGCAATGGCGGAAGCCGGACCGTACCCCATCGATGACAGTCCGTTGGACATCAGAAACGTGCCCGGCCGCGGCGCCGTCCACACCTGACTAAGGACAAACTTGTGTGCTCCAACGTCGCCGGTGACGATCGTCTCAGCGGGCAGCAGCTGCCGCAGTTGACTGACAAGATGAAAAGGTGAGACACCATTCGCCGTCGACGCAACGTGTGGGCGGATTGCGTCATCCACCTGCTGTCGCAGTTCAGCGATCGCCGCATCGGTCCAGTCGACGCCACCGTGGTGGGAATTGCGCAACCGTTCAATCAGAACAGCAACGTCGCCCGTGCATTCGACGGGCGGCTGGAACTGGTCGAAGCCGATCGGGCTGTCGGCGATGACATACAGAGGCACGTCAAAGTGCCAGCTTCTGGAGGATTCAACGGGGTCAAAGCCGACGCCCAGAACGCAGTCGCTCTCCTGAATCCAACGACTAATGGGAAATTCTCCGGCCGCAGGAAGGACGTGCCCCAGGAATCGCCGTCCCGCCGGATCTCCTGTTCCCTTGGCCTGACATGTAATGACGTATGGAATCCCGGTCTCTTCAAAGAATCGCCGCACAGCCGAAGCGGCCTCCTCGGCGTGCATCGCGATGCCAATGACTCCGATGGGTTTGCGGGCGGCGTTGAGTGCGTTCGCGATGCGGTCACATGCGGTTTCGTCCGCTGCGGGCAACTTCGGCCGCAACGGACCAGACTCGTCCGGACGGTCGGGAGTCGTCGCAAGATCTGAGGGGACGGAAAGATAGACCGGGCCGCGTGGCGGTGTGCTGGCGACCACTAATGCATCTCGAACTGTCTGCGACGTGGCTGAACCGTCCAGCGCGACAGACCACTTGCTGATGGGCGCGAAGACGTCGTTCAGCGGAAGGTTTTGTTTGTTGCTGATCCGAATCCGGCTGCTGGCAGTTCTTGCAGAGATCGCCAGCAGAGGGTCGCGGTCAAGCAAGGCGTTGCCGACACCCAGCACCAGGTTGCATGCGCCAGGACCGAGCGTCGCCAGACACACTCCCGGCACTCCAGTCAATCTTCCCACGGTGCCCGCCATGAACGCCGCCGTCGACTCGTGGCCGGTCAGGACAAACTCAATGCCGTGCGTGTGCAGCGATTCGATCAATTCCACCACCTCGCCGCCCGGGTGACCGAACACATGACGCACACCAGCGGCGCTCAGGGTTTGAGCGATTGCATCCGTTCCGGTTTGTGATTCGGTCACCGTCGAGACTCCTGACGCAGAGTGTCCTGAAAGCTATTTGAGCGGTCGTCGCCAGCTTTCGGCCGACCGCTCCGAAACTGGCGGTCCATCTGTGTTGATCGCTTCCACGATGGGCTGGAAATATCCAGTGGTCGGTCCGGACAGAGTGAAGCCTGAGGATAACAAGTCGATCACGGCGAGAACAACACTCACCCCGCCACGATTCTCCGCCTGCAATACCACAGCTGACGGCGATCTTCGGTCAGCTGCGAGCGGACGCTGCCGACGTGAAGTCGGCAGTTCGTGAGTGCAGCATTGAAATTGCCAGTCCCCGCTCGGGCGAATTCTGCGAGCTGGCAGCTACGACCATTTCGCAGACAACTACCCGCCATTCGCGTTAGTCGGTCAACCAGCGACCGAGTGCAGTGCCCAGACCTCGGTCAATGACCAGGTCAAACGTTCGCCGCATATACCACCACGGATCGGGGTTCAGATAGATGATGTCACCAGCCTGTACGAGAATGTTTTCCCGCGGATCGTGCCGAGCCTCGATCAGGTCGATTCGGATCAACAATGGGATTCCGTCCGGGCGCACTCTGTGTAGCGTCACCGTCGTCGGTGAATTGATGGGGTCGATATAGCCGGCCATGACAACAGCCGTCACCACGTCAATTTCACGATCATCCGGTAACAGCAGGCCTCCTCCGATTTCCCGGTCTTTATCATTGACCGAGAAGCGAATGCTATTCTGTTCGCTCAACGGGCCGACGACGTAAAACACCTTGTCTGTTTTTCTGGGCACGACAAGCACGTCCCCGGAGTGCAGCACAACATCCGCAGGGTTAGTGAAACCATTGCCACCACGAAGTGGTATCCTGGTGATTGCCGGCCCTGATGGAAACGGCGTCACTTCTGTGAAAGATTTGTCCTCAGCAGTGGTCGGTGATTGGCCGCGAAATACCGGTGCCTCGGAGTAACCGCCGTAGCGTGACGTGGGACCGACAGATCGTTGCGATGGAGTCCCCTGGAAGGTGGCGGGAGCGCCGTTAGGTGGTGACGCGTATGGGGTCATCTGTGTTGGCGGTGCCCCCATTGGGGCGGGACCACCGTAGCGTGGCGACATGTCCGGATCCATTTGTGGTGGAGGTGCCTGAAAAGGCCCTGGGGCGCCATAGCGTGACGACCTGTCGGAGTTCATCTGAGGGGGAGCTGTCTGCATCGGCCCCGCACCGCCGTGTCGAGGCAAACTGTAAGGGCTCACCTGTGATGTGGGAACCCGGTAGTGCACGGGACTGCCGTTTGGCGGCAGTTGAGATGGACTCATTTGTGACGGATGCGGCTGGAACGACACGGGACCATCGTAACGTGGCCGCGTGTACTGACTTGTCTGTGCCGGCTGTACAGGAAAGGGCACGGGCCCCGCGTATGGCGGTGCAGCGCTGCCTGGTCGTCGAGGAGACAACCGAGTCTCCGGGACCAGCTGAGGCACGGAAACCGATTGTGTCTCCCGTGACGATGGTGGCTGGGGCGTCTCACCCAGCAAGGCGGGAGGTATATTCTGCGGGATTACGATCGAATTGGTATGCGTTTCGGGAGAGCTGGCCGGGGCAACGAAGGTGCGAGGCTGAGCCAACGGGATGTCGCATGATGGGGGAATTTGGTCACTGCGGCGATGAATCTCAATGACATCACCAGCGTCTTCTGCAAATCCCTGCGCCGCGGCCAGTGCGTGAGCCACGTCATTTTCATAACGTGGCAAGGCGTGCACGCCCGGCTGCTGCACGGCACCCAGAACCAAAACATTAACGGTTCCTTTTTCAGTGAGCGTAATGATGGCGCCGGGCTTCTGCAGCAGCCCCCCCGTCAGCACTTTATTCACGTGTTCCTGCGTTTGAGCCAGCGTTAGACCGCCCACGACAATTGGTCCCGAACGCGGCAGATGGATTGTACCGTCGTTCAGCACCTGAACCTGAAAGCTCTGGACATTGCCGTTCGCAATCAGATCGGCAACGGTGATGTCCAGGCGGTCTCCTGCACCCAACAGGTAGACCGAAGGTACGGGACCGACCAGGCTGGAATAATTCAGCGGCGTGGCAGCAGTGCGCTGAGGCCAACGATATTCGTCCGAGAGTAACCGAGCTGAGGTGCCGTGCGAGTGGAGCGGGGCATAACAGCCGGTGCCTGACACGCATAGCAGCAAACAAACGGCGAAGATACATACACGTGTACCTGGCCTGAGCTGTTCGAACATGAGTTCAGCGTTCCAACGATTCATAGCAGCGATAGCAACTCGTGCCCAAAGCGTACGATAGTCCCCCCATGAATGATCGGTCAGATTAACCGTCAGAATTAGCAGAATCGGATTACCTGCCCCAGTTTGCCATCTGCATACGCAACAGGCCAAGAGTCGTTCTGGCGCCGACATCGATACGACGCTGTCTGAATGGGGCCAGAAACGTCTGATCATTGCCCCCCCCTCTGCGTGCTGAACGCCAGATCGAAGCCCGCAGCATCCATCGCGGACACGACAGCATCGCTGACGCCACCGGCAGGATATGCCAGAGTTCGCGAGATGTTCCGGCCAATCCGGTCCTGAAGCATATCCAGTGAGGTGATCACTTCACGGCTAATGTCTTCGTCCGGCAGCTGATTCAGCATGGGGTGAGTGTGAGTGTGTGGTGCCAGTGTGACACCTTCCGTGGCCAGTCGTCGAAGTTCATTCCAGCTGAGAACATTGTTGCCTGGCGGGTCAGAGACGCCTCCAGCCTTCACGATTTCGGCCATTGCACATTGAAACTGACGATGCGGAATGGGTTTCAGATGTTCTTTCAGGCTTCGAAAAAGCCGCTGCCGTTGTCGTGTCGTGCGCAACGTAACAACCGTACTGTTTGGTGCCGGGATCCCGGTTTCGTGCGGCGAAAGCATGACGGCCCGGTAAAGACGGTCCCACCAGAAGTGCAGGGACGGGGCGTCGGGGTAGGCGGTAGGAACAAAAACCGTGGCTGGCAGACCGCGTGATTTAAGCACGGGCCAGGCATGGAGGGCAAAGTCGGTTGTTGCGTCATCAAAGGTCAGCAGCACGGAATTCACTGGCAGCGCCGCGTCGCCTTTTGACGCCGCAACGGCTTCGGCCATCGTGCACACGTGGTGCGATTTTGCAATGAAGTCCATCTGCGCGGCGAACTGCATCGGTGAAGTGCTGATCAAACCCGGATAGAAGGGATCATCCAGGTTGGGAGCGTCGATTCGATGATACGCCAGAACTCGAAGCAGAGGCTGATTTTGGCACCGCCGTTCCATCTGACGAACAACCGTACCGAACGCCGGTGTGTCGGAAAGTTTTACGGCGAATCGCTTCAGCGTGGTGGCAATCATCAAGACGACTCCGATGGCTCGTATTCAGATAATACGCGGTAGGCTGCAGACAGGATCAGGTATTGACCAGTTCGGCGGCGGCGGCGTCGATAATGCCGCGACGTCGTGCCTTGGCCTTGCTGGAACGGAGGTCAAAAACTTCAAATTTCGCCGCTGCGTCGGTCAGTGGCTGTATTCCCAGCCGGTCGAGAACACCTGACAGCGTTACTTCATCAATCCCGAAGGCGTAAGTGTCCGTTCTCACCGAAACGCCGAGCTGCTGTAACATGTCAAACTGAATTCGACGACTCATGGCTTGTGCCTGCTCGGCGTTGGTCTCCGGAAGCAGCATGAGGAATTGATCTCCGACACGAACCGTAAGGTCGTGTGACTTCGCTTTTGTACTGAGAAGTCGGCTGAGACAACCTGCCATGTATTCTGCAGTGAGAGATTTGGTCAGTTGTTGCACAAGTTCCGTGAGTGCGTCGGAGCTTAGCGTGCCAGGCGTTATGGAGACGAATGTCAGAGGTCGTTCATGCCTTCGGGCACGCCGAATCTCTTCCAGCAGTGCCGCTTCGAATTCTCGGAGATCCGGAACAGATGATGCTGTCAGTACTTCCAGCATCTGAGTCGACTTCATTTCGAACTCATCGGCGTTCTGCGCGATCCTGAGACACAGAAACTGAGAGACCGCCACAACAAAGGCTTCGGTCAGGACAAGCGGCAGGGTGGCAAGGTCCACGTTGTAGCCGAGCATGCACCTGCCAGTGATCCACACCAACCCGAAGCCGACGGCTGTCACAGCAAATCGCTGCCGACGGAGAGCCGGGATCGCCAGCATCGAAACGCCCGCAACCGTCGCCAGAAAATACACAAACGACGCAATGTTCACCTGCGGGAAGATGCGTTCCACGTTGAACACTGCAAAGAACCAGCAGACTGTGGTGGCAGTCCAGATGCGATGGGATTCCATAACGTCTCTCTTTTAGAATAGTAGTGAATTCTTGTCTATAGCCTACAGGCGGTCAAGAAAATGTCTCACGCGCTCCGGAGGGTGCAGAGCATTTTTCGGGCTGCTCTAGTAGGCTCCACTTGGTCTCAATACGGCGGCGACCGTTCGATAGAGAAGCTTCATGTCGAACCACAGACTGCGTTGCCGGATATACTCGATATCAAGTCGCAGTCGCTCGTCGAAATCGACGTCGCTGCGCCCGCTGACCTGCCACAGACCGGTGATGCCCGGCTGAACTTCCAGCCGTTCCGTATGCCACAGGGTGTAGGTATCTGCACTGAAAGACGTCGGTCGTGGGCCGACAAGACTCATGTCTCCTTTGATGACGTTGAACGTCTGGGGCAGCTCATCAAGGCTGGTTTTTCGCAGAATCCGTCCGATGCGCGTCACTCTGGGATCGTCACTGATCTTGAAATCCGGCCACGTGAGTTCATTCAGATTCCTGAGCTGTCCCTTCAGCTCCTCAGAGTTTCTCACCATCGTCCGTAGCTTGTACATCCGAAAGCGATATCCGCCACGCCCCGTTCTCTGCTGACTAAAGAAAATCGGGCCTGGATTATCGACCCACAGTGCAACGCCGCAGATGGCGATGACAGGAAGAATGAGCGGAATCATCATCAGACAGAGTGCCAGATCGATCAGTCTCTTGCCAACGAAGTAGAAACGCCCCGGCCCCAGTCCCGCAGCGTCTGCATTTCGCGACAGCAACATCGGGCGAAGAGGTCTGTTTGGTGATCCGGATTTAGTTGGTGTGGCAAAGCGTGCCATCGGGTCGCGCAATCTGTTTTTTGCTTGTGTTTGTTGTGTCCCTACGGCAATTAGCAATGCCCATGCCGGTGTGTTCAGAATCCTGTTCATCTTGCCGCCCGCCTTAGCCCGTGGTTATCGCACCAGTATTTTTGCTGCTGCGGCCATTGGTGCTGTGATCAAAATGTTTGAAACGTGCATCGCTAAACGGACCTGGCCTTCATCAGATGAATGATACGGAAGGGAATGAAGTGTGGTACCACACGACGTTCGTGCCGTGTTTTGACGATGATGGTCGCGTCGAACATGTCGTGGCGACTTCTGTCAACATTACAGATCGCAAGCAGATGCAGATGCAGTCGACCCAGGACAGATACCGCATGCTCGTGGATCTGGCCAGCGATTCAATCGTGCTGGTTGACCCAGAGACGTGTGGCTTTGTTGAGTTTAATCGGAACGCACACGAGCGTCTTGGATACACTCGAATAAAATTCGAGAACATTACCATGTCCGATATCGAAGCGATCGAAACAGAGGATGAGGTTGCGGCACATATCGCAGCGGTCGTCCATCGCGGGAACGATGAGTTTCAGACGAAACACAGAAGCAGCGACGGCAAGGTCCACGACGTACATGTAAAAACGGCCACCATATCGATTGGCGGTAAGACACTGTTGCTGAGCACCTGGAACGACATCAATGTCAACGATAACGGCGATTAATTCTCCCGGACGGATTGGAGACGAGCATGGCTGAACACAGGTTCGATTCGAGTGAACAGGCAAATCTTCGGACGCGGGCAGAGGCCACACTGCGTCGGCAGTCACTTGCCACACCAGACACGTCGTCCGAAGGAATCGACCGGCTGGTCCACGAACTTCAGACGCATCAAATCGAACTGGAAATGCAGAATGAGGAGCTCCAGCGGGCCCAGATGGAACTGCTCGGATCGCGGGACGCCTACGCAGACCTCTACGACTCCGCCCCCGTCGGCTTTCTGTCCCTCAGCGAAAAGGGACTGATTGTTCGGGCGAACCTGACCATCGCGGGACTGTTGGGCAGGGACAGAAGTACGCTGACCAAAGAACGGTTTTCGAACTTCATTGTCGACGACGACCAGGACGTCTTCTACAGGTCACGCCGCTCCGTGCTTGAGAGCCGGGTGAGACAGTCCTGCCAGCTGCGTTTGCACAAGGAAGGTGCCGACTCGTTCTGGGCCCGACTGGATGGTACCGTTGTCGAGATGTCTTCTGATAAGGTGATTGAGCTGCGTTTCGCGATCACTGACATCACCGAGCGCAAGTGCGCGGAAGAGGCGCTGGAAGAATCATGTGATGAATTGGAACGGCGCGTCGAGGAGCGGACCGCCGAAGTGACCACGAAGAACCGGAAATTGCAACAGGAGGTCGAACACCGCAGGCTCGCCCAACAGGAGGCCCAACAAACGCAGCGGCAGCTGGAACACGTCACCCGCGTTGCCACAATGGGCGAGATGGCGACAGGTCTGGCCCATGAACTCAACCAGCCGTTGGCAGCCATTACCATGTATGCGGGATCGTGTCTGCAGAAACTAAGAACAGCAACCGCCGATCCGCTCGGCCTTTCGCCGGCACTTGAAGGAATCGCAGAACAGGCACTGCATGGTGGTGCCGTCATTCGACGGCTCAGAACGCTGGTCAAGGGTGAGGTCGATCAACACAAACCCTTTCGTCTGGACGATATGATTCACGAAGTGCTAACGCTGCTGGAGCCTGAGCTGAGGGACACGAACATTGAATTGACGTGTCAAATCGCCGACCTGCCTCCGGTCTACGGAGACTCGGTCCGGATTTCACAAGTTGTGCTGAACCTGGTTCGCAATGCCGTGGACGCAATCAGTGCCGGTGACAATGGACAGCGTCTGATATCCCTGCACGCGTCAGCAGGGGATGGAGCCCAGCTGGAAGTCACCGTACGTGACACGGGCTGTGGACTGAGCAACGAATCACCAGACGCGATCTTTGAAGCATTCCATACGACAAAAAGCCACGGCATGGGAATGGGGCTGGCGATCAGTCGCACCATTATTGAATCGCACAACGGTCGAATCTGGGTGTCGTCAGATCAGCAGCCGGGCACGACATTCCATTTCACGTTGCCAATCGCTGACGCAGCGGCCGTACCGCAATCCACACAACTGGATGCCAAAGCTGCCGTCATCGATGCAGGCACGCAACAAGAGTCAATCGTCTTCGTCGTGGATGATGACTCCGGCGTGCGAACTTCTCTGCGTTTTCTGTTGGAAGGAGATCGGATTCCTGTACAAGTCTATGCCTCCGCAATTGAATTCTTAGAGGCCAGCAATTCGTCAATGCACGGCTGTCTGGTGCTGGACGCCGGAATGCCGGAAATGAGCGGCATTGAGCTGCTGGACAGGCTGGCGATTGAGAAGATTGAACTCCCGGTCATCATGATCTCAGGCCACGGCGATTCACAGACACAGGAGGTTGCCAGAAAGCGCGGGGTCAGGGAGTTTCTCACAAAACCATTCCCAAGTGAGAACCTCCTGTCGTGCATCCGCCGAATCACTGCCGGAGAACAATGACAAAACTAAAAAAACATGATCAGACTCATAAATAGTCGTTTAGCTGGACGACTCGCTCCCCCACTCACTGAGCTCCAGCATGTCCGAACAGACGGCGAAGTCGAAAACACAGGCCGAACTTCGAGAGCGCGCAGAAGCGGCACTGCGGCAACAGCCAATAGCTGCGTCGAATGCGTCGGTCGATGCGAACGACAGACTCATTCACGAGCTGCGCACCCGTCAGATCGAACTGGAGGTGCAAAACGAGGAGCTTCGCCGTGCTCATGCGGAGCTGGCCGAATCTCGTGACGACTACGCAGATCTTTACGACTTTGCTCCCGTTGGATATGTGACGGTCAGTGACAGAGATCTCATCCTGAAGGCAAATCTCACCCTGATAGACTGGTTGGGCAGGGACAGACAGTCGGTTGTCAACAAACGGCTGTCGGCTTTCGTCGTGGATGAGGATCAGGATGTCTTCTACACTTTTTGCCGCACCGTACTTGAGGGCCAGCAGACGCGATCTTGTCAGCTGCGGATGCACAGGGTTGGTGCCGATCCATTCTGGGCTCAGCTGGACGGTGCCGTAGTTGAGACGACTGGGGACAGGGAATTTTACCTGCGTCTGGCGATTACAGACATCACCGAGCAGAAGCAGGCACAGAGCGCGTCTTTGAAGAGCCAGCAGCAATTGGATGCGTTCTTCACGGAATCACCAGCCGGCCTGGCCATCGTTCATGGTCAGCTTCACTGTGTAAAAATCAACCAGACATTGGCCCGCTTCAACGGGTCGACGGTGGCGGAGTACAGCCGACGCACAAAACAGCCCTCTGCTTCGGAGTTTCGAGGCATCCCTGGATAATGCCGCCTTCAGTTCCGGACCAGTCGTGCTGTCTCGTATACTGATGACCGCGGATATCGCGTGAATCGGGTGGACGCCCGACAACACGCGGGGCGCCGGCACATACTCCGCCATTCGTGCCGCGAATATCCCCGAACCCGAACGATGCGCATTCAGGGGAGCAACAAATTGAAATCATTCAGCCGACTTCTGCTCAGCGCTGGCCTGTTTGTCGGCACAACGGGGTCGCTGCTGATCGCAGCAGACGAATTGCGGCGGAATGTTGCGGTTGGTCTGCGGAGGCAACTGTTTGTAGACGACTACGTGGTCGCGAGAAAAGAGAACGTGGTGCGCGAGCTGGGCGAGGTGACCAAGGCCAATGGCGGCAGGCCCATTCTGGTGGCGGACAAGCCATGGGAGACTGATCACCTGTTGATCGGATCTGTGTTTCGCGACGGAGACAGATTCAGAATGTTCTATAAGGCCGGGTACGCTCCACCGGCTGTCGGCGACCCGCCGGGAACGCCCCACCTTCTGATCGCGACCGCCGAATCTGTCGATGGTCTGCGCTGGACAAAGCCAGAGCTGGGAATTCGTATCTTCAATGGCAGCGCAAAAAATAATCTCATCGGACGGATGGGAATGACCTGTTTTCTCGATCCGCACGAGACGGACCCCGAACATAAGTACAAGGCTGCCTACTCTCACTGGCAGAAAATGTCGGCCGCGCTGGCCTATTCGCCCGACGGACTGCACTGGACGCCGTACAACAACACACAGCCAGTCACTTACCGTGCAGCCGACACGATCAACCAGCTGCTATGGGATGAAGATGCTGCTGTCTATCGTCTCTACACGCGGGAGGACTATCAGAGCAAGCTGCGTGCGAAGATTGAAGTCCGGGGCACACGCGACATGACCAATGCGGATGTCAAGGCGCACTCGGCCGACTGGACTACCACGCGACGGTGGCTGCTCGATCGCGAAGGTCCGGAAGATTACAAACGCCGCCAGATCTACAGCCTTAACGGGTGGATGTATGAGGGGATCCAATTCGGACTGTTGTGGTCACTGGATTGGCCGACGGACCTCAGCGAAGGTCCACGTGACCTGGTGACGCGGCACGAACGCGACGTGATGAATTGTTACATCGCCACGACGCGTGGGGAACAGGACTGGAATCTGCACTGGATCTACACAGACCAGCCACTGATTCCTCGGGGGCCCGCTGGCAGCTTCGACAAGGATTGGGTGCAACCGGCCATCAACATCGTCACCTGGAATGACAAACACTGGATCTATTATGGCGGGGCTCGGGAGCGGCACGGAATGGAGGGCCGCGGTCCCATCTCGATCGGGCTGGCAACATTGCCGTTGGACCGCTTCGTGGCTCTCAGCACCGGGGGAAAAGGTACGGTCCTTTCAAAGCCGTTTACGCTGGTGGGCAATCGTCTGCAGATCAACGCAGTTACAAACATCGGCGGGCACGTTCAGGTGGAACTTCTTGATGCAGATGGACGAGCGTTCGACGGATACGGGCTCTCCGTCCCCTTCGTCGGAGATGCATTGCGTCACGACGTGACATTCAACGGCGACGGCGATCTTTCCGCCCTGAACGGAACGACGATCTCACTGCGGTTTCATCTCAAAGACGCAAAACTCTACTGCTTCGCTTTCGTTAAGTAGTGGGTTTCGCGACAGTGCTTCGACGGACGGGATCTTCCAGGTTATAGTTTTTCAGCGAATGACATCCTTGTGCCGAATCTTCCATCAGATTTGCGCTCTCATGCGAACACTCACGATTGCCCTGCTCGTCAGCAGCTTGACGGGGATCTCGGGATTCACAGAATCAAGCGGTGCGGACGACAGACACCTGAAAGTTCGCCGTCTTTTTGCGCAGCATTGTCTGGAATGCCACGGCCCCGATGCCGATCAGCGGCAGGCTGAACTACGACTCGACGATAAAACGAGCGTAACGGCTGCTTTGAAATCAGGTCGTTTCGCCATCGTCCCCGGATCACCGGAAATGAGTGAACTGTTGCGCCGCGTTGTCGCGAAGGATGAAACTCGAATGCCTCCGCCTGATGCCGGAGACGGGCTTTCTGAAGTGGAAATCCGTCTGGTGGCCGAGTGGATTCGGAACGGAGCATCGTGGACGACTCACTGGGCATTTCTTCCGCCGGAAGATCATGCCCTGCCGAACGTCGCAGACTCACAATGGAGCCGGCAGTCGCTGGACCGCTTCATTCTCAGTCGTATGGAAGCCGCCGGTCAGCCGCCGACCACCGCAAACCGCCGCACACTGATTCGCCGGGTCTACTTCGACTTGACTGGTCTGCCGCCGACGCCGCAGCAGGTGCAGGACTTTCAGAGCGACATGGCTCCCGAGGCATGGACTCGCGTGATCGACGAACTACTTGCGTCTCAGCTGTATGGACAGCGTTGGGGACGACACTGGCTGGACGTCGCTCGCTATGGAGATTCCAACGGCAGTGACGAGAACCATGCTTACCCGCTGGCCTGGCGATACCGCAACTACGTCATCGATTCCTTCAACGCCGACATTCCCTTTGATCAATTTGTACAGGAACAGCTGGCGGGCGATTTGCTGACTAACCCAGCCCGCGCAAACGAAGGGGTTACTGCGACGGGATTTCTGGCGATCGGCACCAAAATCCTTGCCGAGAAAGATCCGGTCAAGAAGCAGGCCGACATCGTGGACGAGCAGATCGATACCATCGGAAAATCTTTGCTGGGTTTCACCATCGCCTGCGCTCGATGTCACGATCACAAATTCGATCCGATTCCAACAAAGGACTATTACGCACTGGCCGGTATTCTGCACAGCACCATGCTGGAAGATCGAGTTCTCGCCACGCAGGAGTTTCTGGCTGCGGAACAGCGGCATGATCGACAGCTTGCTGAGCTGGATGCAACACGAAAACAACTGGAACAGAAACTCGCCGAACACGGAAACAGTATTCTGAATCGTCAGGCCGAGAATTTCCAACGAGGCAACGCGGCGACTCTGAAAACCGGATACGGTGAGGCTATCGGAATTATCAGCGATCGCCGAGCGCAGCTGACATGGGTGGAATGGGACTTTGACATCAAGCAGAAGGGCAATTATCTGCTTCAGTTTCGCTACGCCGCCTTGAATGCGCGACCCGGAACGCTCTCGATCAACGGACACGTCGTTAAGAAACCAGCCGTTAACCAGCAGACAGGAGGCTGGATGCCACTGCATCAGAAATGGCTGGCGGAAGGTGACTTTCCGTTTGAGGCAGGCATGAACACTGTGCGCTTCGAATCCGAGCCGCTGATGTCTCACATCGACCGCGTGCGCCTGATTCGTGCCGACGGTGATGACCTGACAAATGTGCTGGCCCGTATCAATGAGGTTGCAAGCCAACAAAAAGCTCTCTCGGAAAGTGTGCCCCAGGCAGCGAAGGTCATGGCGGTCGCTGATGATGATCCCCACGATGTTAAGGTTCATCTGCGAGGTAGCCATCTGTCCCTGGGTGAGACGGTGTCTCGCGGATTTCCAACGGTGGCTTCCGCTGTCGATAGGAAAAACGCTCTGCTTAAATTCGATATCGATGCAGGAACGAGCGGGCGGCTGCAACTGGGCCGCTGGATGACCGACTCAGAAAGTGGAGCTGGCCGTCAGCTCGCTCGCGTTATCGTGAATCGTGTGTGGCAGTGGCATTTTGGCCGCGCGATCGCTCCGTCGCCGAATAACTTCGGCCTGCAGGGCAAATTGCCAACACATCCTGAATTGCTCGACTGGCTGGCGCTGAGACTCATCGAAGACGGATGGTCACTAAAAGCACTGCACCGTCGCATTCTGAATTCGGCCACGTATCGACAACAAACCGCAGCGAAGGCAAATCTGCTTTTCGCCGGCTACCCGCGACAACGAATGGACGCGGAGGTCATCCGAGACACACTGCTTTTTCACGCAGGTCGACTCGACACAACGTCGGCCCAACACCTTGCTGGTGTGACATCTCAGAACCCGTCGCCGGAAGATTTGCGCAGGAACGAAGATGTTCATCGCAACTCTGATAAACGCTCTGTCTACCTGCCGGTGGTCCGCTCCAACCCGTTCCGTTTTTTCGCGCTATTCGATTTCCCCAACTCCACCACATCCGTCGGACAGCGAGACGTCACAACCGTGCCGACTCAGGCATTACTGATGATGAACGATCCGTTCCTGATGGATCAGGCCCATCGATTCGCAATGTCGGTGCTGAAGACAACAACCGGTCCGGCTGTTGTGAGGGACATCTATTCACGTCTGTTCAATCGGCGTCCCAACGCAATTGAGGAAGATGCCGCGCAGACTTTTGTTCGGATGTATTCTGCCACGATTGATACGGATAACGCTGAACAGGAAGCATGGGCGGCATTCTGTCATACGCTGATGTCGTCAAGTGAGTTTGTCTATGTGGAATGAAGCCGTCAAACCGTTGTCACGACGAAATGCTCTGAATCGTGTCGCCCTCGGATTCGGCAGTCTGGCATTCAACAGCCTGATGGCCGATGCCGGGTCTGGTCAACACGCCACTGTCCCTTCGACGTCAGGCCCCCTGGTTCCGCGCCAGCCACACTTTCCCGCCAGAGCAAAGCGGATTATCTTTTTGTTTATGCACGGCGGGCCGTCGCACATTGATTTGTTCGATCCGAAGCCTCAACTGACAACCGACACGGGCAAACAGCTTCCCTTTACGGGCTCACGTGTCACCTTCGCGAAACGGGGCAGCCTGATGGGTAGCCCATGGCGTTTTCGCAGGTGTGGAGATTCCGGCTTGCCGATGAGCGAACTCTGGCAGTATCTGCCCACGGTGGCGGACGAGCTCTGCATGGTGCATTCACTGTGTGAAACGAATGTCTCGCACGGTGGAGCATGCATGAAACTCCACACCGGAGACGAAGCTCAATTACGCCCCAGCATCGGTTCGTGGGTGAGCTACGGTCTGGGCACGGAGAATCAGAATCTGCCGTCCTTTATCACGATCTGTCCGACATCGCTGCATGGTGGAGTCAACAATTTCGGATCTGCCTTTCTGCCCGCCGTACATTCGGGAGTCGCCCTGGGAACGCCCGGGTATCCTAATTCGGCCGCGAAAGATGCGACGTTTGATTTTCTGAGCAACGCGCGACGCACGCCCGATCAGCAGCACCTTCAACTGCAGCTGCTGCGCAGGCTGCATGCAGAACGAAGGTCCGGTGATCTGGAACTGGATGCCAGACTGCAGTCCTTTGAACTGGCTTTCCGCATGCAGACGGCAGCACCGGAAGCCATGGATCTTTCGGTCGAGTCTCAGGCAACTCAGCGGCTGTACGGACTTGACGATCCGGTGACGGAGAATTTTGGCCGCGAGTGTTTGCTGGCACGTCGCTTTGCTGAGCGAGGCGTGCGTTTCATCCAGGTAAGTCATGCAAATTCACTGCCGTTCAACAACGAGCAATGGGACCAGCATTCGCATCTTGTAAAGGGCCACTCCATCAACGTTCGACAGATCGACAAACCCATCGCCGGCCTGCTGACCGACTTAAGACAGCGCGGTCTGCTGGAGGACACGCTCGTATTGTGGGGGGGAGAGTTCGGCAGAACGCCGACGGTTCAAATCGGCAACGCAGAGTTCGGCCGCGACCATCACACGGAGGGTTTCACGATGTGGATGGCGGGTGCCGGCGTCAAGCAGGGATTCCGATATGGAAGCACTGACGAATACGGCTACTACGCAACAGACAACCGATGCACCGTCCACGATTTACACGCCACGCTGCTGCATCTGCTCGGTCTGAATCACACACATCTGACGTGGCGTCACAGCGGACGAGATCTGCGACTGACCGACGTTTACGGCGATGTTGCGACTGAAATCCTTGCCTGACCGGCTCGCGAAGGCGAATGTCCCGATCAGTTCGCGCTGCACGTCGTGGCGAAATTGCCGGCAACTCCCAGGCCCATGTTTCAAACGTCTCAGATCCTGACTCGAAATGTGACTGAATAAGCCGCAGGAGCGTCCAATTTTGCTCTCACAGAGACGGAAAGGAAAGGGGCGGAAAGTACTCTTCGTAGTTCCTGGCGTGCAGGTCGTCTTGCTCGGGTAGTGACGCTGCCACGAAGTTTCCAGTGAGGCTCCACGCCGCCAGCATCGCACCAACCCAGACGACGCCGTCCCCGCCCCGAAAACACAGCGGAATTTTACGGATCCGGAATCGAAGATCATGAAGACTTCGAACAAGGGATTTGATCAGTGTGGAAGCTGTTCAGGAGCGGCGCGCTCGCGATAAGCTGAAATTGTTGCCGTGGAGTCGTACGCCGGGACTTCCTGTCGTGTTCAATACCCCGAATCGGCGTCGCCGGCCCATCTTCCTGGCCGTTCGCCAGACGCCGCAGATCAAACCAGGCGGCACACGAAACGTTTGAAGTTTTAGTACTGACCGGGGCCGCCACGCGAGGCTTTCCGGACAGCCTGCTAGCCGTCCTTTTTCTTCATGCGGACGATGCCATCCCAATCGGCGGGAGCCGTTCGTCCGTGTTGAGTGATCTGCATGGCCAGAAAGTCCTGAGCACGGTCGTCAGCCGACATGCTGTGCAGAAAACGCCACGCCTCGCTCCAATCGCCGTCGATAAAGCGTTGCAGCCCCGTTTCGAAGTCCGCCAGATGCTGGTTCGTCAGCAGGGGGAACGCTTCTTCTGACGGCACCAGTTCACTGACGACCAGCGAGTTGTCCATGCCGTACGGTAAAACGTGCAACAGCCTGCGTACTCGACAGTCGAAGCTGTCGGCGTTCTCCCGAATCAGCCGATCCAGGTTGTCGTCGATCAGAATTGGAACGTGCAACTGTCGGGTCATGCCCTCCAGCCGACTGGCGAGATTGACCACCGGACCAAAGACAGTGACTTTCACCTGTTCTCGAGTTCCGATTTTTCCCGCCACGGCGCGTCCGTGAGCGATGCCAATGCTGGTTTCAAAATCCGTCAGCGGATGATCCGGATCGGCGTGCGCTTTCGCGAATTCCTCACGAATCGCCAAGGCGGCTCTGCAAGCATTCAGCGGAGCTTCGTCGCTGCTGATGGGCCAGCCCCAGAAACCCAGCGCCGCGTCACCCTGAAAATCTCCGGTCACTCCGCCAAACCGCAGAATCTGGCTGGTCATTACCTCCAGTGCCAGGCTCACTCGTTCCAGCAGGCCAGTCAGGTCGTCAGCCTGTTCTTCTGCATGCTGACTGAAGCCCCGCAGGTCGCAGAACAACACGGTAACATCGCACTCACGTGGTTCCAGCAGCGATGTGTCAAGGTCCTTGCCCAATGCTTCCAGCACCGGCGGCGAAAAGAACTGTCGCAGCCCGGTCTGCTGACGTTCCAATTCTCGCTGCCGTTGCAATGAACCGACAATTTCTGCAATGAACTCGGTGAACTTGATATCGGCGTGCAGTCGTTTTTGATTTGTTTTTGCACCTTCGCCGGGACTGTGCCCTGCGATGTACAGTGCCCGTGCAGTGCCCGTACGTGCGGACGCATCGGCCTGCGCGGTCGTCGCATTCGCAGATGACAGGTCATGAAACGGTGTGCAGAATGCCCAGTTGAAACCGGCGTGTTGAGTGTATCGGCTGTCCTCTGCATCGGATTCATCCCACACATGCAGCACAGTCCGCCGTTGCTCGAACGAGTTGCTGATTAAGCGACTGCTGGGCTGCATGGATCCGTCCGCTTCGAACCGTCGCTCCTGGTGCAGCACTACCGGCTTGCCGTGCGTCGGCTCCAGCGCCACAACGGCCACTCCTTCTGCGTGCTGAATTCCCGCCAGCAGCAGGTTGGCCAGCCGGACGAACAAATCGCGTTCCACCCCGGATTCCCGAATCACCGCCGGCAGACTCGTCAGCACCTCAATTCGCTTGTCCGCATCCTCATAACGCAGCTGTTCCAGTTGCTGGCGGTCGATGGACAGTTGCTGAACCGAATTGCTGCGCGGTGAGTCACTCTGCGTGACCTGCTGCACCTCAAAGCGAGTGGCCCCGATGACGAACGACTGACCAGCCTTTAGAACGACATCCTGCGTCGTGCGACCATCGACAAACACTGGGTTGGACGCGGCGTCCAGCGACTGCAGGCGTACGCCCTTTTCGGACGGCTGCAGGGAAGCGTGATGCCTGGAGATCCGATCGTCCCAGGTCGTGCTGATATCGTTGTCGTCGGCACGTCCCAGCCGATATTGCTTGTCATCCGCCAGCAGAAACTGACGATCCAGCATCCGACAATCATGAAAGGCAAGCAGACGATGCATGGGCGACCGGGCAGGAAACAGAGTGTGCAGGCAGGGTGAGGTTACACAGATTCCTCAAAATCACCAGTCAACGGTGATCGGCGGGCCGCCCCGCCAGCCGATTCGAGCTGACGCTCGGAACGTGTTGAGCCCGCTGCGGACGGTGGCCACAGAGGTCATCGCCGGATTCAAGGACGTTTTTACGACACTATTCAGACGTAGGTTCCGGCTGCACCGGTGGGCCTGTGCCCGCTGGGCCACGCGACAACGCCCATTTCAGAAGTGGGGGCGTGATCATTGTGGTCACCATGACCATGACCACAATCGCGGAAAATGTGGCCTTGTCGATGACCTCCCCGCCGTCGGGGGTTTTCAGGCCCTGGCCAACCTGAGCGAAGATCAGACCAACCTCGCCCCGCGGAATCATGCCCAGACCCACGGCCAGTCGGTTCAGGCCGGGTTCACGCACACCGAAGGCACACACCAGCTTGCCCAGGATGGCGACAACCGTCAGGCCAATGGCCAGCATCCACACCGACCCTCCTGTGAATTGTGAAAGATCAACGGCGATTCCTGTGGCCACAAAAAAGATCGGAACCAACAACGCGGACAGCGGAGCCAGCGCGTCTTCCAGTCGGTGGTTCTTCCACTTCTCTCCCACTTCCTGGTAATGTGAACCTTCCAGAATCAGACCCGCCGCAAATGCACCGATGATGGGAGCCAGTCCCATCTCGCTGGCCCCCCACGAAAACAGGAAGCAGATCATCAGTGCCGTGGTAACCAGCAAACCATGACCGCGTAAAAAACTCGCCCCGCGGAACAGCAGGCGGGGAAAATGAATGGCGCCCAGAAAAAGTGCCCCCGCGAGGAACGCGACGGACAGTCCCACGATCTTGAACAAAGTCATCAACTGGAACTGGTCACCTTCCACGATGACTCCGGACACAACCGCCAGGACCACCAGGCCCAGCACGTCGTCGATGACTGCGGCTCCCAGGATGATTTTTGATTCGCGATCCCGACTGCGTCCCAGATCTTTCAGAACTCGGGCCGTGATTCCCACACTTGTGGCGCACAACGTAGCTCCCAGAAACGCGGGCACCTGCCAGTCAGCAGATGTCTCACTGACCAACAGGTAGCCGACACCGAATCCCAGAACCATCGGCACAGCGACACCCAGCAAAGCGACCAGTAAAGAAGAGACGCCCACCGACACCATCTCTTTGATACGTGATTCCAGTCCGACTTCAAACAGCAGCAGAACGACTCCGATGCGGGCCAGCATGTCCAGTACCGTGCCCGTGAGATTGTCCGCGTCGCCGGGGTGCGGTTTGAAGAAATCAAAAATATCAGAGCCCGTGAACAGAGCCCAGTTGCCCAGCACAATTCCGACCGTCAGCTCACCAAGAACCGCGGGCATGCTCATCCGCTCGAACAGATCCCCAACCACCTTCGCCAGAAACAGAATGATTAGAATCGCCAGCAGGACCTCGGCGACGGGATCCGTGTGGCCACCGGCATGTCCACCTTCCGCATGCTCGGCATCGCTTGCATGACCTGTGGACGAGTCTGCTTCCGCAGTCTCAGCATCGGGTTGTTGTATTTCGTCTGCGAAAACGGACGCCGACGAAATTGGCTGTTGCCAGAACGATGAGCCCCACGCGGCAGCCGTCATCGTGAAGACGACAAAGATGACCTTCCACGAAATGGAACGTC
>JAPYTO010000117.1 GCA_029941865.1 Fuerstiella sp.
TCGGCTTCGAAAGTGGTGCCGCCTGAACTTCGAATTCCGTGACGACAAAGTTTCCATTATCCGGCAGACCCGGACCGTTGCCCGTTTTGCCAGGAACCGTCAACGCCTCGACTCGAAAGGCAGCGATGTCCTTCAGTGACGTGTTCACGGTGATTGTGTAGGCACCCTTATCGGCTTTGCCTGTCGCTTTGATGGATCGGTCGTCCTGGCGTTCCAGCGTGATACCTTTAGCTGCTGCCAACGAAGCTGGTTCCAAAAAGAACCATTCCACACCCGTGTTTTGCTTCGTCAGGTAGGCTTCCATATGCTTGGGCAGTTCCGCCTTGAACTTATCGAAGTCGGCCTGCACCTGGGCCAGTTTCTCAAGCCGCACTTTTTCTTCTTCGGCGCGTCGCGGAGCGATTCCCTTTTCGTAGGTTGCCAGATCGGCATTGCCTTCGGCGATGGCTGCCGTACGAGTCGCCTCGCGTTTTGGCCGTTCCTCTTTCCACCATGTCTCACGTTCCGCCAGAGCCTCATTCACCTTCTTGTGATCTGCGTCGATGGTATTCATCGAGGCCAGGGTGGCACTGGTTTCCGCTTCAGCGGCAGGACGGTTGAGAATCCGAACAAACAACTCGTCGACCAGCTGGCGGTCATCACTGATTTCGTTCACCAGGCGGGCAATGTCATTCTTTGGATCGTCGAGGGCGTTGCCCACAGTAGGACCTCCAATCAATGCCATGATTGGTCCCAGCTGCAATTCGGCGGAGCGTTCACATTCGCACGCACTTTCCCGGACCGGACGTCCCAGATTGGCAAGGAACCCGTCGGGAAGTATGATACCCGCGTCCGGAATAGCGGCTGCTCGTGTGCCTTCCGGAATGCCGGGGATCTTTGATTTTGCACCGAGGACACGATGAATGGCGTCGTACAGAACTTCGGCCGGCAGTCGTCGAGCGATGGCGTGGGAGTAGTTCTGTGTGTCGTCTGCGTTCCACTTGTTGGTTTCCAGGGCCAGCTGATAGGTTCGGGACTTGCAGATCAGCTGCATCACGTGCCGGGCGTTAAAGTTGCTGCTGACGAACTCATCTGTGAGGTATTGCAGCAGCTCCGGATTTGTGGGTGGGTTGCCGGCTCGCAGATCGTCGATTGGCTCCATGATGCCGATGCCGAGCATATAGCCCCACAACCGGTTGACATAGCTTTTGGCGAAATACTGGTTGTCGGCCGAAGTAATCCACGCAGCCAGTTGTTGTCGACGACTTGCGTTTTCCGGCGACTCGAAGTTGCAGTCATAAGGGAAAACCGGAGCCGCCACGGACGCCGTGCGAATGTGAGTGACTTCGCCAGCGTCCTTCTCAAAGACAACCTCGTAGAACGGCTTGGCACCTTCCACGGCCGTGCCGCCGATCTTTCGCTTGCCGCTGGCGGGGTCTGCCTTCAGGCCGACTCGAGCAAAGTAGGCGGCGGTTTCGTAGTACTGATCCTGAGTCCATCTTTCGAACGGATGGTCGTGGCACTTGTTGCAGTTGAAACGCACTCCAAGAAACAGGTGGGTCGTGTTCTCCATGATATCGACCGGTTCCCGCAGAATCTTGTAATAAGCAGCGGCCGGGTTATCCTTGTTCGATCCGTCGGCGGTGACAATCTTGCGAACGAATTCGTCGTACGGTGTATTGGCGTCGACTTCTGTACGAATCCAGTCGCGGAACGCGCTGGCACCTTCGGCGCCCAGGAACTTGCGATTCACCTGCAGCAGGTCGGCCCATTTGTTCGTCCAGTAGTCAACGAATTCCGGGGTGCCGATCAGCTGATCGACGACTTCAGCGCGTTTCTCGGTTGTTGGTCGCGCATCAGCCAAAAACGTTCTGACGTTCTCCGCGGTCGGCGGAAGCCCCGTCAGGTCAAGGTGTACTCGGCGAATGTACTCGGCGTCCGTACACAATCCAGACGGTTCAATCTTCAACCGCTGCCATTTGTCCGCCACAAATCTGTCAATTTCACCCCACGTTTCCGGAGCCTTCCATTCGAACCCGTCGCGATTTCCCATCACTGTGAGTGTCGTCGCTGTGTACGCACCTGCGTAGCGGGCCAGAATCGGTGCTTCACCACGACGCATGGCTGTCATCAGGCCCCAGCGGTTGGTCACAGCAACGTCGGTGTTGCCGCTGTCGACGAACGCCTCGCGAGTAACGTCCTTTGTCGAACCGTCTGCGTATGTCGCCACAATCCGAATCTGTTGGGTTGAGTCAAGTTGTTGAATGGTGGGATTCTGCGGAATGATCTCAATCGACGCTACCTTTGGTGTTGCCAGGTCGAGTCTGGCGCCGGCCGTGATCCAATTGCGAACGATTTCGTAGTAGTTGCTATTCGGCTTGATGGCCTGCCCACCGACGTGTGGCACGAAGCCGGTCGACTTCATCAGCATCAGACTGTCAGCTGGTGATGCCACGTTTGTACGGCGAGCGGCAAGGTCGTCGGTGAATGCTCGCAGGTCGAAGATTGGGTCATAGCCGCGCAGCGACAACTTGAATCCGGCCTTGCCTTTGGCCGAGCCGTGACATGTTCCCTGATTGCAGCCGACGCGGGACAGAATTGGATTCACATGTTTGATGAAGTCCGCCACAAACGGCTCAGCCACGCCCGATACGTTCAGCGGAACTTCCACAGTCTGTTCACCGAGTTTGACCAGCAGCTTGCCCTGACCATCGGCCGTCGGCTTTACAAAGCCCGACTTCGTGACGTCAACGACGGCACCGTCATGCTGCATCTGCACGTTGCAAGTGACGTCAATGATCTCGCCGGTATTGAGTGTGGCTGACACGAGCAGTTGCACATAGTCGAACGGATGCTTCAGATCGATGGCCGATGGGTGCGTCGTCAATGCCGTGACGGTGGTCCCTTTCGGCAACGCACTTTTTCTGATGAGCGGTGAATCACTCCACACCAGATCGCCGACGGGGGTCGGCTGAGTTTGTTTGCCGGTTTCGCCCACGGGGGCTGCGGCAAAGGTTGTGATCGGCTTGCCGGTTTCAGTCGCGATCAGCCGAATCGTGCCATCGCCACCTGCAATCGCAACCACGCGGTTGTCCGGATGAAACGCCAGAGCGTACAGCGGGCTGGCGTCAAGTTTTACATCTGCGATGCGTGTGATGTCTTTTGATCGGTGTTCGTCAAGTTTTTTCTGCTCATCGGCTTTGCGTTGTTGTACTCTCTTGGCACTGATGGCTTTCAGATCGTCAGGCAGTTTTGTGTCAAATTCATAGCTGTAGACCGCCAGTTCACCTTTTCCGTTCAGCGAACTGACCGCTGCGATTCGTGTTCCGTCGCTGCTGACAGCCACGCCGAATACACGCCCGGACATCGGTTTCAACCGCTTGATCAGGTTGGAATCGTCCCCGATTTTCCGTGCGGTGATGCGGAATACTCGGTAGATCTTGGGCACGCCATCGGCACCACCCACGATGATCTCATCGCGTTCCGGATGTCGCACGATGGTGTTCACTCCGCCCTTGAGTGCCTTCGGAGTAATGGACGTGACGTTGTCGATAAAACGGTTCGTGTCCACTTCGGTCAACTTCACCGTCATGTCGCGGGACACGGACACAACATGCGAACTTTCGTTCTCGACCGTAAATACCGTGTCACGAACCCAGTCGCTGTGAGCTCCCTGAAACATGACCTGTTCACCGGTTTCCGCATTGATGGCTCGCACGGAATTGTCTGAGCAGCCGAACGCAATGAGCTTTCCGTCCGGCGACCAGCTGGCTCCGTAAAGCGTGTCAAAGGTGACCGTGTGCGACAACAGCAACTCGCGTTTGTCGACGTCCCAGACCTGCACTTCACCCATGCGTCCCGGTTGACCACCCGTCACGGCCAGACGCTTGCCATCCGGCGAAAATCGGACCGATTCAATTCGCTCCGAAAGACCAATCAGTCGATCCACGATGCCGGAACCATCTGCTTTGTGCAACAGGACTTCGTTAAAACCGGCCACCGCCAGCAGTTGGCCGTCCGGTGAGAAGTTCAGTGACGTGACAACCGGAGGAAGCGAATACTGCGGTGGATTCTCGCGGCTGTAGATCACCTTTGTGGAAGCTGGCGTGTCGTCTTTCGCACCTTGAGCAATCCAGTTGCGAATCAGTTCGATCTCGACACCGGACAGTGGCTTTCCTTTCGGAGGCATCGCTGCCGAGCCTTCTTCAGGTGTGATCTGAGTAATCAGGTAGCTTTCATCCGGCTTGCCGGGAACAACGGCCGCGTCACCACTTTCGCCGCCGTGGAACAGTTTCGCAAAGTCAGTCATGACGTACTCACCGCTGGCTTTCGCCGGCTGATGGCACCCCTGGCACTGCGCCTGCAGAATGGGCTTCACCTGTTTGTGGAAACTGACCGCATCGGAGGAAGTCTTTTCGTCTGCGTCTGCACCAAAAGCAACCATCGGCGTCACAGCCGTGAGCAATGACAGGACGGTGAACAGGTGAGGCAACTTCATAATTCGTGCCATTTCAGTGCGGGCCATGAAAGCGTTTACTGCCTTGTGACTACCGGATGTCACAAAGCGTTGAAATCTGTGCGCCGAATTCAGTCTTCGAAGTGTGAAACTGCGCGTCAGAAAATATGGTCTGAGACCGGGGACGCAATGCCCACAGGACTCATGCGATAGGGAGGGAGGATTCCAACGGGAATCCGGTTCAGGCGAAGACCTGGATGATATCACTGGGACTTTCCAGAAGCAAGTTTCCGCACATTCACGGCCAAACGGCACAGCAATTACGCACGGTTCTCCGTTTAGGTGGCATCTTGTCTACACGCGACGGCAAGCAGCCACGTCGTGGTGATTTCAAACGGTTGCACCAAACACCCCAATGGCATCAATTACCTTTCCTTCAGGCGAGTCCAACGGGGCGCCTGAAGGAAAGGTAATGTGCCCGTCTGCTTTGAGTCTTCAATGTTAAACAATGCATCATCAGGTCGCGACAGCCTTTCAGGTTCTCCGGTCGGGGTTCCTGCGGTGCTGAATTCGCCTGCGCGCCCCAGCGGAGCGTCAGGGCGTCCTTTCTTGACGACGTCAATTGTGCCAATGGAGCCTGTCAGAGCATTGCAGATTCGACGCACGTTTTTGTAAAATCCTCGCATGACAAAGAAATCTGATTCTGACGCGACTGCCTGGCAGCATCGGTTCTTTAAATCGCTCGGCGAGCCACTGGAGTTGCTGGAGTTGTTTGAGTTTCTGCCTGAGGTTTATATGTACGTGAAGGACTGTGAGGGCAGATACCTGCGTGCCGAATCGCGTCGCGTGCCGCGTTGTTGGCGTCGACAACGATCTGGAAATGATCGGCCGGACCGATTTCGATTTCTTTCCCCCCGCAATCGCTGCGCAATATGTCGATGAAGACCGTCGTGTCATTGAATCAGCAGCACCGCTGACCAATCAGGTCTGGCTGGTCCCGGACAATCACGGCATCCCACAGATTTACCTGTGCAACAAAATCCCACTGTTTGATCGTAAACGAAAGGTCATCGGAATCGCAGGCGTCAAACGCCCCTACGAACAATCGGCCAATGCAACAATTGGGCACGGTCGCCTGCTGAAGGTGGTTCAGTTTGTCACTGCGAACTATGGTGATGAAATCAGCGTCGTCGATCTGGCGGAACAGGCCAATCTTTCCGCCAGTCAATTACATCGCGAGTTCTCAAGCCGGTTCGGTATCACGCCGAATCATTATATTCGCGAAGTTCGTATCGGTGTTGCTCGTCATCTGCTGGAGTCAGATCAACTGAGTATGGCGCAGGTTGCCAGCCAATGCGGCTTCTACGATCAAAGTCATTTCTCACGGCAGTTTAAGAAGTCAACGGGGTTATCACCGCTGCAGTATCGTCGCCGCTACAGTGTCTGATCAATACCGCTGAAAGCGGCAGCCGTGAAATCATCATCATGCACGGACCGGTCTCGAACTGACTGCACGAGCCATGGCCACGCGTTCTCATCTGATCGTCTGTCGCGGCAGTTTCATCGGCCTGAAACGACACAACGTCACCAAAGATTCTGACCGGGCTGCTGACTGCCCGCAGACTTACCGTCAAGCAATGCCTCAACATCGCTGGCCGCGAGCCGCAACATACGACTGAACAACAAGTCGGCGTCAAGTGTATGGTAGTTAGCAATGTCGCCCACGATTCCATTGGATTCGTGGGCCACTGCATAGGTTTCAAACGCGGCAAGATCCGGCGTCAATTCGATGGCTTTCTCCAGAGTCATACAGCCGGCTGCGATGTCGTGTTCACGACCGGGCCACCATTTTTTATCCAGCAGTTCTGCGGCAACCCGCTCGACCAAAATCGTTTCGACGCCGCCGGCATGCTGGTCGCCCCGTTCCGACGCGAATTCGGCCAACGGCTCGTGCAGCCAGCGGAACGCCCAGTTCGAAAATCCACTCCGGCGAAGCCCGTCGACAATGGCCTGCCGGTGTGTGATCGAACCATGCACGTCGACAACGTACACAGCTGCCGGCTTCTTCCATGCCGTCAACGCTTTGACGTAGCCCGCTACGTACTCGGTCAGCAGTTCGGAGGTGAGATCGACGCTGAACCCGAACGGCAGCCCCCACGTCAACTGCCCATATTCCAATGGGCGACCGACTTCAAATCCATCCACTGTGTCTGCCAGTTCTTGCAGCACGCTGTAACTCTGAATCGTGTCCGTGCCCAGCGGAAGATGAGGACCGTGTTCTTCGACGGCTGTGTCCACGCTGAAAGCCAACACGCGAGGCGCGATGCCAGCCTCTGAGTTTTTCCCCGGCACGTCCACGATTCGCAGACGCGACGAGTTCCCGACTTCGTCACCATATTTCGGAAAGCACCTCAGAATCTGTGCCACGATGCGCTCCCGAAGATCGCTGGTCATGGCCTCCTGAAACAGAGGCGGCAGAATCCTGTCTCCGACCTCCAGCAATCGCTCATACGGTGTTCCGAGCGAACAGACAGGCAGGACATACTCGGTGTCGACGGGAAGTTTACGAAGCTCATAAAGCGACCAGTTGGTAATCCAGGGGCCGCTGTTTATTTTAGAAGGCAGGTATTGGTCAAACATGCTGTGCTCGACTGGTGGGATGTGACGGGAATCTGTCATCCATGATACGAATCCCAACCGCAGACTGCACGGCCGGGCCGACGATGGTTTTTTTGGGACCGTTGGTGCGAACGTTACCAGCAAACAAAAAAACGGTTTGAGGCAAAAACCTCAAACCGTTCATTATGTCTCGATGGATGGGCCCAGTGGGCACGCGGCACTTAGAATCCAGCGCCACCGCGAAGTTGTTCCTGCTCAAGCTGGTACTTACGAGTTGCTTCGACCTGTTTTGTCAGCTTGAATTCGGGTCCCGCCGGAAAGTACTGCACGTCATCGTCAAGGTATGTCGCAGACGGCAATGTTTGCCCGCCAATGGAAGTCTGACATCCAGTCAGAAGAACACTGGATGAAATTACTGCCATCAGAGAGGGCAGAATCCGACTTCTTCCGGCAGATACCTTCACGGGTGTTTACCTTCTACATGTTCTAAGAAAGGGCAGGACACCCCAGCAATAGAGCAACCTGCAGAACGATACCGAAGATCGGTATCCACCCGGTTTATCGGCCGTTGCCATCCGCAGAATTCGCAAAACCTCTCTAATCGCTAAGTCTTTTCCAATCGGAACACTAAGATGCCGCCCGGCATCGGCAGTACCTGCCGCTGGTCGCTCGTGAAAAGTTAAACAGATGTCGCGAAATTCAGAACCACCGAAGGTAATCATGCAAATCTCAGGGATACAAACGGGC
The DNA here is from genome assembly GCA_029941865.1 of Fuerstiella sp. Classification (GTDB taxonomy): domain Bacteria; phylum Planctomycetota; class Planctomycetia; order Planctomycetales; family Planctomycetaceae; genus Fuerstiella. Next base: position 7,802 of record JAPYTO010000117.1, read on the forward strand.
GTCACTTTGGGCGACAGAGCTGCAAATCTGGATCGGATGAAAACAGCTATTCTTGATGAGGTGCAGCGATCCAGTCGTCTAATCGTGTTTCCCGAGTGCTTCACAACCGGATACTGCTTCGATTCGCTTGACGAGGCGATGACCGTCGCCGAACCCGTGGATGGCGAAGCCGTCGCGGCGGCCGCCGCCATCTGCCGTGAGCAGAACTGCTTTACGGTATTCGGCCTGCTGGAACGAGACGGTGACCGGGTTTTTAACACAGCCGTACTTGTTGGTCCGGACGGACTGGTCGGCAGTTACCGTAAAATCCATCTGCCCTATCTTGGTGTTGATCGATTTACAACACCGGGCGACCGACCATTTGAAGTGTTTGAAGCGGATGGGGTCCGCATCGGAATGCTGATTTGCTACGACGGTGGTTTCCCCGAAGCCGCGCGGACACTGGCATTGAAAGGAGCTGACGTTGTGTTGCTGCCCACCAACTGGCCTCCGGGAGCGGAATACATGTCGTCATTTTCTGTGAACTGCCGGGCTATGGAAAACGGCATCTACTTCGCGGCTGTCAACCGCGTGGGGACAGAACGAGGTTTTTCATTCATTGGGCGAAGTCGCATCTGTGACACTGTTGGCGGGACAATCGATTCCGCCGACCACACTCAGGAAGCCGTTGTTCGCGCCACCATTGACGTGGCTGCCGCCCGCGAAAAACGCATTGTCCGTGTGCCGGGGAAACACGTCATTGATCGCATGGCGGACCGACGTCCCGAAATGTACGGCCCGATCTGCGAACCTCACTCACTGCTGCGTCCCGGGCGTGATGAGCCGGCTTGAATCAGGTCGCTGACTGCGACTACTTATTCAGCGGTGGTACGTCCCTGAGCAGTTCAATCACGGCAGCCTTCAGGCCGGGCGCGAGTGACACGCCTTCGCCCGTGCTGATATTTTCGTCACCCTGCCAGTCCGTACAGGATGCGCCGGCTTCGCGCAAAATTGGAATTAACGCCGCGATGTCCCATGGGCTCATCTGCGGATCCACGGAAATGTCAGCGCGGCCCGTCGCGACCAGCATGTGCCCGTAACAGTCTCCCCAGCCTCGAGCAATCCTGACTCGAGTACATAGATCCGGCAGCACGTCGCCACGACCGCAACGAATGTCAGACGTCGGTTCCGTGAACATCAGCCGAGCATTCGTCAGTTCCGTTTCTGAAGATGCTGCGGCACGCTGGGCTTCTGCGTCGCCAATCTTCCACCAGGCGCCGTCGCCTTCGACCGCGTAAATCACCTCATCCAATGCCGGAAGACGGCAGACGCCGACGACCATTCGTCCTTCGAACTCAATGCCAACCAGGGTTCCAAACAACGGGACGCCGTAGATGAATGGCTTCGTGCCGTCGATCGGATCCACGATCCACCGATAGCCATTGCGACTCTCAACATCATCGAACTCTTCGCCCAGGATTCCGTCATCCGGAAATGCGCGAGCCAGAGCATCACGAATTAACTGCTCAGCCCCCTTGTCTGCAACCGTCACCGGTGAATCATCAGCCTTGGATTCGACACCCAGCGTCTGAGAGCGATAGTGCTGCAAAATCAGCTTTGCCGCCTGTTCAGAAACAGAAACAGCAAATTCCAGTCGTTCACGGTGTTGTGTCATCGAAAACCTGAGTTAATTCCAATTGAGAGAATCGTATCCGGAATGGCAGGCACAGCCCGACACAAGGAAATTTAGCGTACCGTAGTTGCGGCTGCCAGCGGTGCCATTGCCTGCGTATTGTCGTAAACGATACTGACTCGTGGGAGTAACGAAACTGCTATTGAAACGCGTTCTTCGCGGCGACGAGTCAGCGTGAAACGCTGTAATAAAAAAAAACGCCGTCGACGTCATCCCCACCATCCGCCGTTCACGTGAATGGTTTGACCGGTGATATAGTCGGCCATTGGGCTGCACAGAAACAGAATGGCGTTGGCGATCTCGTCCGGCGTGCCAAACCGACCCAAAGGAATCTGTTTCAGCATGTCGTGTCGAGCAGCTTCCGGAATCGTTTCCGCCATCTCGGTCATCACAACACCGGGCGCCACCGCGTTCACCGTAATCTGACGACTCGCCAATTCCTTGCTCAATGCTTTCGTCAAACCAACGACACCGGCTTTGGCCGCCGAATAGTTTGTCTGCCCGAAGAACCCGACGAATCCCGATATCGATGCCATGCTCACGATCCGTCCACCGTCAGAAAGTCGAGTAACGGCTGCCTTGCAGACCCTGTAAACGCCGGAAAGATTCGTGTCGATCACGGCCTGCCATTCGTCGTCCTCCATGTTTCTGAGCGAGCGGTCCTTCAGAATAGCGGCATTGTTCACGACGATGTCCAGAGAACCAAACCGCTCAACAACGTGGTCCAGCATCGCAGCAATCGATTCACGACTTCGCACGTCGCCTTCCACGGCAATTGCACGGTCTCCCAGTTGCAGCGCAGTCTCCTCCGCTCGATCCTGATTAATTCCGTCAGGATCTTTGAACCAGCTGATCGCCACATTAGCCCCCGCAGCATGCAGTGCCGTTGTGGTCGCGCGACCCAGTCCCTGGCCCCCGCCGGTAATGACTGCCGTTTTTGATGTCAGATCGATGGATGTCATAGGGCGGGGCTAAATGTAAGAAAATCGTTTAACGGCAGATGCGAAACGACTTGAGTATGCCAACACTATCACAAAGTGGCGCTGTCCACCCAATGCAGAAATTCAGATTCAGGCGAGTCTCATACCGGCCCCGCCTGTGATCCCTGATCTGGCATGCCATTCCTGGTACAAGCACGTAGCGCAAGCAAGTGTGTTCCTCAAACGCACAGGACCCGATTCCCCTGAACATCGTACATGTATTGCACCGCCTTCTGTCATCCGAGCGTCAGCTCGAATCGGGTGCAGGGCCTGCCCTGCCTGCGTGCCTATACCAGTTCGCTGATGACGCTGCCATGGTCGATGGCTGGAATTGGTCGGCCGGAGTGGTTTTCGAAGCTGATATTCGGATCAACACCCAACACGTGAAAGATCGTGTGATGAATGTCGCCGGGACGCAGAGGACGATCCTGGGGAACTTCTCCCAGGCGATTGGTGGAACCGACAGCCTGGCCGCCACGAAGTCCGCCGCCTCCCATCAGCACGGACATGGCGTTGCCCCAGTGGTCTCGACCGGGTGTTCCTTTGCTCAAAGGCGGGCCACCGTTTCCTCCGTTATTCATCTTCGGTGTGCGGCCGAATTCGCCCATCACCACAACCAGAACCTGATCCAGCAGGCCTCGTTCTTCCAGATCCGTGAACAGTCCGTGCACAGCCATATCAACCTTTGGCAGGTGCCGTTCCATTGTGGCCTGATGATTCCAGTGACTGTCCCAGCCGCCGAAATGACACGTCACAAAAGTTGTCCCTGCTTCGACCAGTCGCCGCGCCAGCAGGGCGGACTGCCCCCACGAATTGCGACCATAACGATCACGCAGGGCGTCGTTTTCCTGGCTGATGTCGAAGGCGGCACGAGCATTCGTGCCGGCGACCATGTCAAAAGCCTGAGCATCGAAGCGGTCCATGGCGGCGATCATGCCGCTTTTGTCAGTGTCTCTTCGTAGTTGATCAAAATGACCCTGCAAAGAACGACGGTCCTCCAGGCGATCAATCGTCAGTTTCGTCGGAAGATTCAGGTTCTGCACTTTGAATTTGGCAGAGTTGGGGTCTCCCTGCGTCTGGAAGGGATCATGTTCGATGCCCAGATAGTTGCCACCGAAATAGCCCGGACGGATACCAATGCTCATGGCATACGGAATGGCAACGCTCGCGGGCATCCCCGCCTGGCGAGCACCCGTCATTCGAGTAGCGACGGCCCCAAAGAACGGATACTTGCCGTGCTTCATCGCACCGCTGACGCCGCCTCGACCTGTCAGCATCCAATGACCACCCGTGAAGTGATCGCCGGTGTTGTGATGGACAGAACGCACGACGGAGAACTTATCCGCGATCTGCGCCTGCAACGGGAACAATTCGCAAAAGTCGATTCCCGGCACGTTGGTATTGGTCGGTCGCCAGATGCCGGCGTATTCACCGGGAGCATCTGGTTTGGGATCATACGTGTCGTGCTGACTGGGACCGCCGTCCAGCCAGATCAGAATGACAGACGTGTTTTTCTTCGCATTTCCAGACGCCTCTCTGGCTCTCAGCAGCGCCGGAAGTCCCAGCGTCCCCATTCCCGCCATGCCTGTCTGCAGGAAACTTCGGCGGCTCTGACCGTCGCAGTACCTGGAAGTCTGTCCGGCTTCAATTCGAATCATCCTGTGGCTCCGCGGATTCAATTGTGAGGCAAACCAGCACTCGAAGAGCTTATTCTCCCACATCCACTAATTGTTTCAATAGCTTCTTCTTTTTTGCCGTCCCAACGTGCGGTAACGGATTGCGTTTTCGGACCGATGGGTGGGGCTGGACTGAGCTTGCGAAGGAGAATAAAACCGGCACTGCCAGCCCCGGGGTTTCACTCGTTTCTCGCAGTTGCTAAACACCCGGTCGATAACTCGGCTTGCCGGGAATCAAGGTTGGGATGCGAAGCAACAGAGTGCCGCAGGCGACGTACAGTGATTTTAAGTCCACTCCGCCGAAGGTGCAGTTCGTGATGGTGTCTTCCGGTGTCTCGCGGTACGCCAGCAGTTCGCCGTCGGGCGAAATGACATGAATGCCGGGTTTCGTGTCCAGCGTCTCACTCGTTTCTCGAGTCTTGTGGAGTCCTGCGGCGACGTACAGATTTCCGGCGGCGTCGATACACATGCCGTCGCCACTGCGGCCGGGATAGAAGTCGATCAGCACTCGGCCATTTGACACGCTGCCGTCATCGTTCAGATGGTAGACGCGAATGTCCCGGTGATGATCGGCATCGGGATGAGCTTCGATCACATACAACTTGCTGTTGTCGGGCGAGGTCACGATACCGTTGGGCATGTGCACGTTCGGAAAGGCCAGGATCTGATCGACGGTGCCATCCGGATCGATGCGATAAACGGCCTTCACGTTCTCGCCTGCAGGATCATCAACCGCCGAACGCGAGGTGAAATAAATGCGGCCTTTGCCGTCCATACACAGGTCGTTGGGTTTCGCGAACCGCTTGCCCTTGAATCCCTCGGCCAGGACCTCAATCTCTCCGGTTTCAGCATTGGTGCGAGTCACCCGAGCGGCACTGCCTTCACACGCCAGCAGGCTGCCGTCGGGAGCGAAGTACAGCCCGTTCGTTTCGTTCGTGTTTTTGCGATGGACTGACAGCTTGCTTGTGCGAGGGTCCCATTTATGAATCTTACTGACCGGCACATTTGTGAACAGCACGTTGCCGGCGGCATCCACGGCAGGGCCTTCCGTAAAGACTTCTGCGTCTTCTACTTTGGCCAGAAATTCGACCGTGCCCAGATAACGATCCGTCTGCAAACCGCTGTAGTCAGTCGGCTTCGCAGATGCGGGCGGCAGATGCAAACCCAACGCCACTGCCGCGGTCGTGACAGATGCACTCTGCAGAAAATGACGGCGAGAATGATGTCGTGTGTGTGGCATGTTTATTCCTCAAACTTATCCAGGCTTACAGGCCCCGTGCGACCAGTTTCTTCAGGCCGTCAATATTCTGACGCAGACTTTTTTCTGCGTCCAGATTGCTGCGATGATCGAGGATGCCGATCGGCCCATCGTAGCCGCTGTCTTTGACGGTTTGCAGCATCGACAGCTCGTGCTTGCCACTTCCGACCGGCAGAATCTTGTTGCTGCCACCAGCCACGGTCGCCGCGTCGTCCATGCCGTTGATGTTCAGGCACAGCAGGTAGGGCTTCATGGTCTGCAGGTGGTCACTGAAGGCAGCCATGTGTTCGTGACCATGGTGAAAATTATAGACGATGCCGACGTGGTCGGCATCGTGATGTTTACGCAGATATTCACAGACAGCCACCAAATTGTCGGGTGAACCACCCCAGCCGCCGTGGTTGTACAAACCGAAACGACAGCCCAGCGACCGTGACTTTTCAACCAGCGGAAGAACGGAAACCGCGGCAACTTTGACACGTTCCAGTTGAGTGTCCGCGTTCGGGCTGGGCGCCGTGCTCCAGATCTGAGGTCGGATGCCGTGCTTTTTGATGAGTGGTTCCATGGCATCGTGCCAGCTCCAGAACGCGAAATAGTTCAGGTCGTGCTTTTTGTATTGCAGGATTTCCTCTTCAAACGTCGCCACGTGCTCAGCTCGCCAGTCGTAGGCGACGTGCTTGATTCCAAGTCGCGCCAGCATTTCGGCTCGTGCGGCCGGGCCGCGTTTATTGGCGTCAAATGGAACGATGCACCATGCGACAAGGTTGTCCGCTGCGAAAACACGTGCTGTGGGCGCATCGTCGGCCGCGACCGGGGCCGCTGGGTGACAAACCGTAGAGACGAAGGCCGCTGCGATTAAGGTTCGAAAGATCATGGTGGCCATTCTGTTGGTCAATTACTGTAAAGATGCGCACAACAGCTGCATCAAAGACGAATTACTTTTTGCGATTTTTCTTCGCTGGCGGCATAAACGGGGCGTCCGGATTGTAGGTGGGATTCGCCGTCGGCATGCGAGCGTTCAGATTCGTCTGCCACGTTTTCAGCTTCGCCTTCAGTTCCGCCGCCTTATCACGATGAGAGCTGCTCAGGTCTGTGGTTTCACCGATGTCGTCCTTGAGATTGTAGAGCTCGGTGGCGTCGTATTCATAAAGTTCGATCAACTTCCAGTCGCCATCGCGGATGGCTGCGCCTGGTGTCCATGTTGAGCCGTGATAGTGCGGGTAGTGCCAGGTCAGGGGCGCATGTGCCATGTGGTCTTCTCCCTTCAAGAGTGGGACAAGGCTGGTGCCGTCCGCGTGCAGCTTCGGCTGCAGGGGAATGTCGGCGAGTTCCAGCATCGTGGGGTAGAAGTCCGTGCTGATGACCGGCTGATCACAGACGCTGCCGGATTTTGTGATGCCGGGCGCCTTAATAATCATCGGTTCACGGATGCCTCCTTCGTACAGCCAACCCTTGCCGGATCGCAACGGCAGATTGCATCCGGGGCCGATTCGAGCCAGCGTACACAGACCGCCATTGTCGGAAAAGAAGATGACAACTGTGTTCTCGGCCAGTTTCATGTCAGCGAGAGCTGCACTGATCCGTCCAACACTGTCATCGACCGCTGCCACCATCGAAGCCAGCGCTGCGTTGTCCTGACGTGACCGGGACAACCCTCGATGTTCGGTAATGGGGATCCGTTGTGCCTCATCAAACGTCTGTTTTGCCTTATCTTCGTAATGGTCAATCCGTTTGCGGTACGGCTGAATCGGAGTGTGAACGTTGTAATAGGACAGGTACAGCAGAAACGGCGAATCCGAATTCCACTGTTTTAGAAAGTTGATCGATTCGTCCGTCAATCGTTCTGTGAGGTGTTCCTGGTGCGGCTTGTCCTTCAGATACGGATTCTTAAAGGGCGAGTAGTAACCACCAGGCGGCGAACCCCTGTGATGGCCGCCCATGTTGATGTCGAAGCCCTGATCCGTGGGCAGATGACCTTCGCTGCCCAGGTGCCATTTGCCGGCGAAGAATGTCTGATAGCCGTTTTCCTTCAGCGCCTCAGCGATGGTGACTTCGTGAAGCGCAAGATCGTCACGGTCACTGATCTGCTGGAACCGCGGATTGTACGCTCGGGCGGCGGTGGAACCTGGAATCCAGTCGGTGATGTCGACGCGGACAGGATGGCGACCGGTCATGATGCTGGCTCGCGTTGGTGAGCATACCGGGCAGGCAGCGTAGCCCGCCGTGAACTTCATTCCCGCGGCCGCCAGAGCGTCGATGTGCGGCGTTTCATGAAACGTGCTGCCAAAACAGCCGATGTCGGCCCACCCAAGATCGTCGACCAGGAAAAACACAAAGTTGGTGCGTGCGTTCTCCGCCGCGACGGCGGCAGAGGACGTACAGACGAACATGGCGAGCAGACATCTGATCGTGACTTTGTAACGCATGCTGACTTTCGGGGGACAAACATTGTTCACGCAAACGCGACGTACTATTCTGGCTGGCTGACCAACGCATGTCCAGGCACAGTAAAAGCGACGGCAGAGTGGGTGCGTTGACGGACTAAGGTTTGGGAGTTGTGGGTGGCCAGCGGCTGGACTGAGCCTGCGAAGGAAGCCCCGGGTTTTACTTGTCACTGGCTCGCCTATGCGAATACGCTTCGACATAGGCCCGAATTCACATGTGTTGGCGACCTTAATGCGTTCTCCTCGGGAAGGATCGAACCTGGCGATAATGATAACAATAACGCACGTTGGTTCGGCGGAGACATCGACGAAGTCCGGTGGCAGAACGAAACCCTTGCGGTCGCAGTCGCCGCAGTTCCCGAACCCTCCACCTACGCCTTCCTCGGCCTGGGCACACTCGGCCTGGGTTGCGTGACATACCGGCGAAAGAAGAAGCAGGTGGCTTAGTCTGACCTGAACGACCAGATGATCACAAAGGCGGCTCAACGGGTCGCCTTTTTTCGTGCGCCTTGCCCTGCTGTTGCATGGCTACGAGACATCTGCTGAGTGCTGACGGCTTATTAACAGAACCTGGGGCCATCCACATGTTGACGCTGAACGCCGACACAGGAGAAGAATGTTGGTCCGCGCAGCGGACCCTACGTGCCTGAACTGAATCAGTTCGCTTACCGGGACACATTCATCATCGGTGCGATGATTCTGGAGGCGTGTTCAGCGTTGTGGTGAATGGCATTGGTCGCTTTGACAGCGTCGTCCGGAAATTCGAGGGTCAGCGGTTTTCCCGTTTGTGGATTCGGTTCATACAGTGGTGCGCCCGTGCTGGCGACGGTGACTCGAATCCGATGTCCCGTGTTAAAGATCTGACTCATCCAGCCTATCGGAAAAGCGATTTTGTGGACCTCGCCCGGATTCATCAGCACCTCGTGATCAAAGCCGTCCCGGTAACGAGCTCGCCGCGGATAATCGACGATCAGAATCGACCTTCCGTCCGGATACACGTCGCTGATGCGGACAATGACGTCTGTATCGCGCGCCGTGGAGGACACGAACAATTCCGCGTGGACTCGCCCCGTCCATTCAACCGGTGTGGTGAGTGGTTCGGTCGTGAAGGTCAGCACCTCAGTCTGCGTTTCAAACGGTCTGGCATCGCGAGCCCCTGGAAATGAGCGGCCGGGGATCTGCATAGGCGCGTGGGGATCGCTGACGTAGCTGGTTGACGCCTTCTTGCCGTTCAACGGTTTCCCGCCGAATTTGCCGTCCGGCAGGAGGAACAGAGATGTGGGCGTCGCCGCGGGCGGAAAATTATCTGCCGACCTCCAGACGTTGCCGGGAGCACCGGCTTCTCCGACCGCTCCCATGACGTAGTACCGCACAGTGGCGTCGCCATCGACTTCGGTCGGCTGGGCCTTGAGGTGATGTTTGAACCACTGAACCATGTGTTCCATCACCGGCCACGTGGCGTTGTCCGGATACGTCAGCTCGCCGACTCGACTGCCTTTGTTTGTTCGGCCGTGCAGCCAGGGACCAATCAGCAGTTGCTGCTGTCCTCGTGAATGTTCGCCGCCGTGGTGTTGTCGCCCGACAAAACTGGCGACCGAACCCTGGTTCATAAAGTCGTACCAGCTGCCAATCGTGAAACACGGCACGTTCATCCGGTCAAAGTGCAGCGTACAGTCCTCGGCCTTCCAGTAGTCGTCATAGTGTGGGTGAGCAAACCATTCGGCCAGCAGGTCGCGGTTGTCCTGAGGATTGGCACAAACGCCATCCATGCCTTTAAATCGTTCAGGACGTGTGCCCCCTCCGATTCGGTAGCCTTCCTGAAACAGGCTTAGGCCCGTATCGATCATGTACTGACAGACCAGGTGCGGCGGTTGAGTCACGGCAAGATAGTTCTGGGCATAACCACCCTGCGAACTGCCAAACGTTCCGACTTTCCCCGTGGACCATGTTTGTTCTGCCAGCCACTCGCAGGTGTCGTAACCATCCTGCAGTTCGCCCCACTGCAACGCCCTGTAGCCGACCCACTTGCCTTCGGAAAGGTGTGTACCACGAAAATTCACCAGGGCCACGACAAATCCGGCTTCAGCCATTTCCGCGGCGAACAGACGAGTCGACTTTCCCCGCAGACTGCCGTAGCGCTGTTCAAAGACGACCGGCCACGGGCCAACACCACTCGGTGTGTACAGATACGCCGAAAGATGTTTGCCGTCCCGCATCGGGATCATCTGATGCTGCTCGGTGACGGTCCCGAAGTCGACGTCATCTGCCGCGATCGAAGCACCTGCGGTGCAGGTTACAATCAGCAGCATTCCACAGAATGAACGGTTCATGCGATATCTTTCATAGTCCCAGCGCCAGTCCGCCAGGATTCCGCACAGGATCTTCGGCGACACAGCCAGCCTCTTCGCTGCGTTCAGGGTGACGTTTGCGATACTGTTCTGACTGACGAGCATCCATTCACCGCCGGGCGATGTGCACTTCGCAAAACAGAATACCGTTCCCGTCGTCGAATGTTTAGCCACCGGACGAACCGCCCGGGGGGTGAGAGCAACCGTCGCTGGCACCGTTTTTACAAGACCGTGCGCCAGAACCGGTATTTTCTGTAGAAAACCGCCGGGTAGGGAATTCGTGGAGACTCGGTCTTCATACTGCCGAGCGCCAGAAACAAGGGAGTGTCTGTGCGTCGGCAGAGGGCTGCTGCGGCCTGAGTATAGGGGTCGAACCACTTGTGACGACTGCGCACAGGAGTGTGTTTTCTGGATTAATCAGCCTGACCAGGCAGTTGGTCTGGGTGACCACGGGAACTCGTTACTCAGGGGCAACAAAGAACTTGCATCTACCCTGCTGACATTTAGAATTACGGGATCTGGATAATCTGCGCTGTCTCTGCGCCCGATCGAATTGGTCGGCTGTATTGCTGGAGCAACGTAACCTGGTCCAGGCCGGTCTGTTATATCAACGAGAGCGAATTTCAGTTCTGCAATCGCATCTCTGTCGGGAGTCTATGGAACGATGGCAAAGAAGTACTTGACCCTTGAAGAAGCAGCCGAGCGTCTAGGTCTCTCGACGGACCAGTTGATGCGACTGCGTGAAAACGGAGAGATCCGTGGCTTCGCCGACAGAGGCAGTTGGAAATTCAAAGAACAGGAGATCGAAGAATTTGCTCGCAAACAGGAGGTCGATTCGGCCCCTGATGTGCAATTTGTTGCGCCGGACGATTCTCCCAAAGCGGATGATGACGGATCAATTGAGCTTGAGGATGCCGGCAGCGACGTACGCATTGATTTCGACGACGCGTTTCTTGAAGACGACGAAGACGAAGTAGAAGAACTCGAAGTCACCGTGGCTGACGAAGGCAGCGATGTCGCAATTATGGAAGACACTCCTGCGGGAGAAGAGGATCTCGATGTGTCCGCTTCAGACAGCGATGTCCGCCTGGCGTTCGACGATTCTTTGTTTGACTCTGATCCGGAACTCCCGGTTGCCGACAGTGACGTCCAGCTTGCTGATGATTCAGCGATTGATCTGGCAGATGCGGCGGCCGAGCCGAGTGGCGCCGGCGTGCTGGAGTTTGATGACATATCAGACGATGCCAACTCGGACAGCGACGTCACCCTCGTGAATTCAGATTCCGACAGCGATGTCACGATGGTAGGTGCGGGCACAGATCCGGACATCGAACTGATTTCCTCGGACACGGAATTGCCTTCCGACGACAGCTCAGTGATCTTTACAGGGTCAGAGACGGATGACGACATTGAACTGGCGTCTACTCTGTTCGAAGATGGCGATTCAGATCCCGACAGTGACGTGCTGCTGGTCGATTCCGACAGCGATATTCGCCTGACCGATGAACCGGATCAATCGGATGAAAGTTCGATGACGCCGGTCGGCGTGGATGCCGATAGCGACGTACGATTGACCGAATCAGCTGCCGACGAACCGACGGGCGACAGTGCCCCGAAACTCAGTGCTGCAGACTCTGACAGCGATGTCCGTTTGGCCGATGAGGATGACGCAGATTCCGGCGACAGTTCAGCATTTCTGGCCGCGCTGGGACTTGAGGAGGACAGTTCTCCGACAGCGGATGAGTCTGATTCTGAGCCGGAACTCGAACAGGTATCAGCGGACGTTGGCGACGATGATGCCGTCCTGGAGATTCCGTCAGACAGTGAGCTATTCATCTCTGATTCTGACAGCGACGTCAGGCTGGCGGACGAATCAGACGACACTGCAACGGTGCCGCACGAGCTTGAAACTGAAACCGCCAGCGACGTTATCATGGTTCCGGACTCAGCGACCACAGACGAGGGCTCCGGTCTGTTGCCGGATATCGATTCGGACAGTGATGTTCATCTGGTTGATGCCCCGGGGCTGACGGACGACGACAGTGACAGTGATGTCGTGATTTCCTCCGGTCTTGACGCTGCCGACAGCGGCATTCGTCTTGACGATGATGTATTCGACGACGCCACCGATGAAGCGTTCAACGAAAACGCAACCGTCGCGATGACAATGCCCAGCGACAGTGATGTGCGTCTTGATGAAGAAGAGTTCGACGACAGTGCGACCGCTGAACTGTCGCTTCCGGAAGACAGCGACCTGAAGCTGATTGACGCGGTCTCAAGCTCCAGCGACTCAAGTGAACTTTCGCTGGATTTCGAGGATACCGGAATCACTCTGGATGCCGATGAGAGTGGGATTTCTCTGGAGGTGGACGACAGTGGGATCAGCCTGGAGGCGGACGAATCCGGGATATCGCTGGAGGCAATGGACAGCAGTTCGGCGTTGATCGACGATGGTGCGATCACACTGGACGCCGGGGATTCCGGGATCAGTCTGGAGGCCGCTGACAGTGGCATTGCCCTGTTCGATGATGATGACAGCGGTATTTCCCTGGAAGGCATCGACGACATGGGGTCAACACAACCCATGACGTCGGCTGGTGGAACTGCGGATCCACTCGCCCAGACCGGAGCAGACACACTGCATATGGAAATGCCGGAAGACGCCGCGGGGCACGACAGTGAATTCGAACTGGCCGGCCTTGATGATGACGATGATGACTTCGGAACGGACACCAGCGTTCTGATGTTCGACGACGATGACGGTGACGGTGATGACCTTGCCGTGGCCGCCATTGCCGACGACGTGGAGGACGACACGTTTGCCGATGACGGCGCATTCGAAGACGATCTGGTGGACGACCTGGACGACGGGTTTGAAGACGACGAAATGGACGACGTCTGGGATGCGGAAGAGGATGAAGACGACGATGGCTTTGAAGCCGGTGAAAGCCAGGTGGGCGACCTCGCCGGCACGGCCGCTGGAACTGCCCCTGCCGGCGTCGGCATGTGGACGCAGGAACAACCGTGGGGGGCCCTGTGGACGACCTGCGTGTCGATCGGGGCTCTGCTTTCAGTGTTCAGCGCATTCGTCGGCATCGAACTCGTCCGAACGATGTGGCTGTGGACTCAGCCTGGTGACCACGCTTCCGGACTGCTGGGCATGCTCGGCGGCATGTTCGGCAAATAGCACTTGCAGCGACAGCCCTGTTACAGCGTCTGATGCTGATTCGTGGCCGCGAAGGACGGGTTTCGGCCCGAGAAACGGGCCTGCCCACGAGCCGGAACGGTTCACCAGAAAAA
>JAPYTO010000118.1 GCA_029941865.1 Fuerstiella sp.
CATGCCGTGAAATACAGCAAACACTCTGATTTATCCTTAACCGCGTTGACCAACGCCCCGCGTTTCGACCCGCTGGCACGACAGGACGAGACACGGCCCTCCACACCAAGAGCGCGGCCCGCTGGGCACGCGGTTAAACGAATGTCAGTCAATTTCGTTCAGATAACTCAGCAGGTCGGCCATGTCCTGCATGGTGACCGTCTTCTCCAGACCTTCCGGCATGAAGGACAGACCGGTGCTGGACATTTCTTCGATGTCGATTCGCAGCACCGTGTTCGTTGTCCCGTCGACACGACGCAGAGTGATACTGTTGGCTGTTTCCGCCGAGATCATGCCCGCCAGCACCCGGCCATCCGTCGTGGCGACGACATACGACAGGAATTTCGGTTTGACTTCCCGGTTCGGGTCCAGAATATTCAGCAGGACCGATGGCAGGCCTCGCTGACGAATCCCTCTTAGCTCTGCGCCCACGGCCGTCCCCACGTCCTCCAGACGGTGACAGGCCGAGCAGTTCTTTTTGAAGACCTGCTTGCCGCGGTCAGAGTCGCCGTCTGTTTTCAGCGCCGCCTGATAGCGATCGACAACGTCCTTTCGCGCAGACACGGCGGTGCGGGCGAAGAGTTTTTTTACGCGAGAGGCGATCTTCGCATCCGGATGCTTCGTCAGCAATTGAATACGTGCAGGGTCGATGTCAGCTGTGGCGACGTCCCCGGATTCAACGCCGTCCAGCAACGCGTGCACCCATGACGGTCGAGACAACAGCGTTTCCGCAGCTCTGGCCCGCAGCGCCGGACTCAGTCCTGACCAATGTGCCAACAACAGTTCGACAACTCCATCGTCGTCGAATGCCGCCAACGCCTCCAGCGCCGCGGACTGCAGGGGCTGAGGCTGCGCCGGTCTGAGCAAGTCATCGATCACCGATTTCACGTCAGCCAGAACACCCAGCCGAAGACTGCGAATCGCTTCCACTCGTTGCGAGACAGAGGCACTTTCGTTCAGGGCCTGAGCGGTTGCTTCCCTGAGCACATTCGTCAGGACCATTCCCGCCTTGCCGCCGGCCGCGGAGAGTATTCTTTCCCGCATTTCGTCGCGTTGTTTTTCCAGCAGGGCCTTTACGACGGCGTCACCCAGCGACTTGTCTTTTTCAGCGAGCCCCTGCAACGAACGCAGCACAACACTGACTTCACTTGTGCGAGCACGAGCGCCAATCTGCTGAACACACGCCAACAGCAGATCGCGGCCGTGCTTTGTCGCGGGAAAGTCCTCGTGTGTGGCAAGAAGACGGAAGACTTCATCCGCGTTTTCGCCCGCAGAACTCAAAATCGCCAGACGCATCCATTTATCGTGCCCGTCGGTCAGAGCAATCCGGGACAACGCCCTGGCGGATGACGAAGCATCAAACGCCCCCAGAGAAAATGCCAGTTGGTAACGAACTGTTTCGTCCGGATCGTCGACCATACGCGTCATGTGATCGCGGACGGCCGGCGAGTCGATGACGAAGTGTTCTGCCAGACGCAGCGCCTGAATACGGACGTTCGCAGATGCATCTTCCAGGCCCGTCAACACAGATCCCTCTTTCAACGCTGTCAGACCGTGCAGGACATGCAGTGCGGTCGCTCGTCCTTCTGCGGATTTCGCGTTCGAAACCAACGCCAACAGCGCAGCAACGGCAGAACGGGCCTGCTTCTGGTAAAGCAAACGCGAGGCGGTGTCGCGGTGCCAGCCGTTGGGATGGTCCAGTAACGCGACCAGCTCATCGATCGACGCCCGGTCCAACTGCGGCAGCTTGCGGCTGACGTTGCCAGACGTGGAGACGATGCGATAGATTCGGCCGCGGTCATTCCCGCTGGCGGCGTCGAGGTGTTCAAAGAATTCCGGTGGCAGAAACGCGGCGCCTTCGATCAGTTCGCGGCACATGTCCAGCATGACCAGGTTGCCATCCGGAGCGTTCGCGAACTGCACGGGCCGAAACCAGATATCTGTTGATGCCAGAAACTCCGCGTCCGCGTCGGCTCGGTGAGCCACGAGTTCCTGTCCCTGAACTTCAAGGTTCGCTCGGTAAACCAGGTTGTTGGCCACATCACCCACAAACAGGTTGCCACGGTATTCGGCCGGCCATGCGTCGCCGCGATAAATCGTGATGCCTGTCGCCCCGGTGAAAAAACCAAACGGCGTGCCCCCTTCATCGGATCCCCGAAACTTTCCCGTCTTCCGCAGTCGCGTTCGCAGAACTCGCCACGGTTCCGGGGGCGTAATGCGGAACAGCTTTGTGAACTTGCCTGCGGGGGCAATGTCGACGGCGGCTGCGGCAGCCTGCATGACAGGATTGCGAGCGATGTAGCGGTCGTCATACATCAATGTCTGAGCCGGCACGCTGTTCGAACAAACGAACTTCCGGCCCCAGTTGTCCATGCTCAAACCATGCTGGCCACCGCCGGACGTCAGCTCAAACGTTGTCCAGTCACGCGGGTCAAAGATGAAGCCTCGATTTCGAACAGACACGGGCTGAGCGTCTTTTGCCGCCACTGCTGTGATGTCGCCACCAGCCAGGTTGGTCGACAGATGAAAGCGGTTATCCATGCCCCAGCGAATGGAATTCAAATGAGCTTCACCCGCCTTGTCCGTGCCGAATCCCGTGAACACCACCTGACGTAAGTCGGCCCTGCCATCGCCGTCGGTATCCTTCAGATATAACAGATCCGGTGCGTCGCCGACAAAGACACCGCCATCCCAACAGGCCACGGCCGTCGGGTAGGTCAGGTCATCTGCAAACTGTGTGCTGCGGTCGTATTGACCATCGTTGTCAGTGTCTTCCAGCAAGGCGATGGATCCGACCGGGATGTTCTCCAGTACGTAGGCGTTGTACGGTGGCAGCTGCACTACAAACATTCGCCCCTGTTCGTCAAAGTCGACAGCCACCGGGTCCTGCACGAGCGGCTCAGAGGCAATAAGTTCCGCTTGAAAACCCTCCCGCATCACGATCGCATCCTGCGATTGCACCGGCTGCATCACCGGCAGACGCGGCAGTGCTTTGCCAAACTGATCCGCCCCCGGCGTTCTGTCCTGGCCGCATGCGAAAGCCGACACGGACAGGATTCCGACGCAGCAGCACAGCAGCCGGACGTATCGGCGCGATGACCGGACGCCTTGCGCCTTTACCTGTGCTGATGAGCTTGCATCTCTACCGAAATGTTGCCTTGGTTGCTTCTCAGTTGTCACTCGAAGTCCTTTGTTCGTTTGGGAGCTCATGACGCACGACATCAAAGCCGGGTCTGTTTTAGTGTAAGAATGCCGAACGAATGTTTCGGTCGGTTCGGCTGCACCATTACCTGGCGACTTCTGCATTGCTGCTCACCGTTTCCTGGGCGATATCGGCCTTCAGGTGACGAGCCAGAAAGTCGGCTCGGCGACGCGAACCATACGCCGTCTCGCAGGCGCCGTGGCCAGCTCCCGGAATCGGTAGAAAAACGAAATCCTTGTTGGCCTGGATCAATTTCCGGACAACCTGTGTGGTACTGGCAGGATCCACGTTGCGGTCAAGCTCTCCGACGACCAGCATCAGTTCGCCCTGCAGCAGAAAGGCGTTCTCTGCGTTCGAATTTGCGGCATAGTGGTCGCCCATCGGCCAGCCCATCCACTGTTCGTTCCACCAGAGTTTATCCATTCGATTATCGTGGCAACCGCAGTCTGCCACGGCTGCTTTGTAGAACGTTCCATGCCACAGGACCGCGGCCATAGCGTTCTGACCGCCGGCAGACCCACCGTAGATGCCGACCCGGCTGAGATCCAGCCACGGATATTTTTCGGCCGCGGCCTTCAGCCACGCAATTCGATCGGGAAAACCGGCATCTCGAAGGTTGCGAAAACAGACGTCGTGGAATGCCTTTGACCTCCATGCCGTTCCCATGCCGTCAATCTGAACAACCACCATACCTCGATCCATTATTTGTCGCTGATGGCGATACCGGGTTCGAAATTCTTTCGGCACATGATGGTCGTGGGGACCGGCATAAATATTTTCAACCACGGCATACTTTGCGGTTGCGTCAAAGTTACGAGGACGGTGAATGATTCCCCAGATGTCCGTTGTTCCATCTCGCCCCTTTGCCACAAATCGTTCCGGCAGACTGCCATTTGCCGCAACGATTTCCGACGCGTCCGCCGTTTCCAGCAGCGTGATCAGTGTGCCGTCCGTACTGCGGCGAAGTTGCGTGACCGATGGCAGATCGACACGTGAGAACCTGTCAAGGAGGAAGCGGCGATCCGGTGAAAACGTCACCTCGTGAGTACCGTCACCGTCAGTCAGGACCGTCAATTCGCTGCCGTCGAAATTCACTCGACAGAAATGTTCCTGGTACGGGTCCTGCCCCTGGACAATTCCGACTGCATAAAACCAGATCACCTGGGAGTCGCGATCAATGTGCTCAATCCGCCGCACATTCCAGTCGCCTTTGGTGACCGGATTCAGGACGTCGCCTGTGGGCACGTCGTAGCGGTAAAGATGATTCCAGCCGGACCGTTCGCTGGCCCACAGCAGCTGATTCTGTGGCAGCCATTCCAGGACGAACTTACCGCCCGTTGAATAGTGAATAAACGTTTCACTGCGTTCTTCGACGACAGCACGGACGGCACCGTCATGTGCTGAGATTTCCAGCAGCCGCAGAGTCTGGTGGCCGCGTTCGTTGTACAGCATCCAGAAGCGACTGCTGTCGTCACTCCATTTCAGGAACTTCAGCTTGAACGGATTGCGAAACAGATCGTTCGACACGCTCATCTCTCGCCCGTCCTCAGCAGCAAACAACCGAGGCCTCGGAGTCGGAATCGGGTCACCGGGCTTGGCGTACGGATAGCTTTCCAGCCGGGGCTGAAGCTGATTCTTCGGCGACGACTCGACGTAGTACACACGCCGCTCCGGCGCCTTTCTTGTCTGAAACGCGATCAGATGTCTTGAGTCCGGCGACCAGCGCACGTCGGCAACGTCAGCGGCCGGATCCTGAAGATTGTATTGCATTTCGACCAGCCGGGCGCGGGACGCATCTTTTTGAAACGTGTTTTCGATCGTTCCGTCGAAGGACAGCTGTTGAGGTTCAGCGGCCGAGTCGCCCGTTGTTCGTCGCCAGGCGTCGTGGTCTTTGACGAATACGGAATGTTCTCCATTCGGCGACGTCGAATTTCGCGTTTTATCCATCGGACGTCGGCCGCTGCGACGTGGCGGACTCGGCCGGCGTTGCGTGATCGCTTTCAGGCTGGCCTCGTTGATGTGAATCTGATTCAGTCCGTCAACAGCTTCAAAGGCCGCCAATGCGGTGTCGTCCGCGGACTTCAACAGCCAGACGTGCCCGACAAATGTGTGCTGTGTCTTGCTGACGCCGGCGGCGATTGTGCCGTAGCTTTGGGGCTGGCCGCTGCGATCGATCCAAATCAGGTGGACGACTGTTTTGAGTTCGTTGGTGATATCCAGTTCCACATCACCGCCACGGTCAATGGACATTCGCGGTGGCATGAAAAACTGACTTTGTGCAGGTTGAGTCGTTTTAGTGCCCAGTTGCTGCAATTCGTACGATGTCAGATCCAGCATCCACTGACCGGTACTGGTGGTGATCGTCACCGACTTTGTGTCGTCGGCAAAGTCCAGTGATTTGATGGGCAGGCGTTCTTTAACAACGTCGCCGGCACCAACGTTCTTAAGAGCCGACGCGACCTTGGCGTGGTCAAATGCCGGCGTGCGCATA
Source organism: Fuerstiella sp. (assembly GCA_029941865.1). Lineage (GTDB taxonomy): Bacteria > Planctomycetota > Planctomycetia > Planctomycetales > Planctomycetaceae > Fuerstiella. Next base: position 5,733 of record JAPYTO010000118.1, read on the forward strand.
CCTGTCGCAGTATCGACAAGCACGAATTCCGTCTGCCTGTCCGCCAGATCCACGCGATACCAGAACTTCGTACCGTCGGCGAACCATTGAGGGGCAACTTTGTCGCGATAAACACGCGGCAATTGCCCTCGACAATCTGCAAACATTGAAACAACGAGGGCAAGAGCGCAGCAGTGTGTCAGCCGCTGAGCGATTGTGGAGGGCTGTCGGAGCATTCAAGTTCTCACGAGATAAACGGGCAGCATGGCATGGCATGGCAGGAGCAGGGGAGGGACTAAATCGCCGGACAGGACAGGCGTGTTCTGGCAACATATCACGGTTCATCGCTTTATCCCACCACCACGGGAGACCGGAACGGGCGCTGGGACGGAAATCCAATAAACGTCTGCAACAGAAGAGTTTCTGCACTTCAGCATGTTCTGACAAACGCCAGTTGGCTAAGCACCACGCAATCACGGCCACACAGGCCATCAGGGAAACAGCAAAGGGTAAGCTTCATCTGACCAACAAGAAGATCCAGGAGTTGGTTGAGCGAACGTATGGGATCAACGTATCTCAGGTTTTGGTCATAAATTCTATCGGGGCATACAAAGCCAAACGCCATTGCCCACCTGATCTCTTGAACGCAGCCAAAGTACTTGTACGGCGTAGGGTCAAAAAACTGTGCCGAACTCAAAACGCCGCAAAAACACTCGACTTACGGCTCACCAGAGTCTCGCATCTCAGCCGCTTGATTTCACCTGTCTGCCCCGGAAACTGACGATTTTCGGCGCTGAACATGCCTTTACTGCTCCAACCCTGCGCGTGGACACGCCACCAACGGGGCCAGCCGCTCGTCTGTTTGTGCGACGGTCAGGCTCAACGACCACGTACAGTTGGGGTGATGATTTGTCGATGGCAGACCGCTACGCGGTCATTGTTCCGTCCAATCGTACGGAACTCGCCGGTAGCAAACTCCCCAATGGCTGGGGGCTGTTCGACGTTCACGGGAATGTTAATGAGTGGTGCCACGACTGGTATGGCCCGTATGACAGCGCAGCGACTAAAAACGACGTCCTGGGAATAGTACTCCGCGACCTGTTCCGCCGTCAGCTTGGATTCGACAGCGCAGCCACTGTCAGCGATCCCCTGGGACCGAGTCAAGGCGACCGCCGTTTGTTGCGTGGCGGCTCGTTCAGCTATCGAACGTCGAACGTCCGTTCCGCCTATCGTAGCGACTATCTTCCGACGAATCGGTACTGCACCAATGGTTTCCGTCCGTCGAGAACTTACCCCTGAGCCCCTTTACTGCTTTACCCCCTTTTGCGATTCCGTTTATACGCCGCAGGTGGATCGAAATTTTTGTTGTGAAGACGCAGACCTGCCGGAGGAGACATGGTAAAGCGAAAACCCGCAGAACTGATGGTGCGACAGCCGCTACATCTCTCAGCCCCTTCTCAGCGTGCATGAGTCAATCGTGAGCCTTCCGTTACATCCTCGCCGTGACGGTTTCTCCATCCAGTCGTTCAACTCGCGACAGGGGCAATTGCGATTAGCTCCCTACCCGGCAAGGTGGCCGCTTACCCGTTTTATGTTGCTCGGTCTTTTTGCAACACAGTGGATTGAGGAAACTTCGTCGAAAGGGGCAGTTTAGACCTATGCGGAATCGTATCACTCTCTATTTCGCGGAATTGCTCGTCGGGCGAGGCAGGTGACTCTCGACCAGGTCACCCCATACGAGTTGAAAGGAGATCAAACCCATTGGTATTTCACCAATGTCCTTCGCGTTAACAGTGTAGGCTGCACTTTGAATCCCTATCAGGCGTCCATTTTTAAGGAGCGCCGCACCACTGGAACCGACTCGGTAGTATCCCTTTGCAAGATACTGAATCCCGCTCGTTGTTTGGGCAACACCCACGATCTCTACCGGATTAATAAGGAACGTTGGTTCCGCAGCTTTGTGGGGGAAGCTGAAGTGACATAGGTGAAACACATCTCCCAATCGCACTTTGGGTTTCTTTCTTGAGTAAAAGTCAATCTTGGGGAAAGTTCCGTTGGCGTTGATGTGAAACAACGCTAAGTCACCTTGGCCAATAAATCTGGAGCCGCTCTGTTTCTGCAACCTTGCGGAGTAATAGTGCTCAAAGAAGACTTCGTCTTCGCGATCGCTGAAGACCGTTTTATGGGCGTGGACAGCACCCTCAGGCAACTCCTTGCCAGTGCCCCGGAAGCTGATCCGGAACTTATCTGTGAAACGCCCATTCTTCCCATCCCAGCTTGCATGTCCGGCGGAAAGCACGTGCCCTTGCGCTGTGATTACGACTCCTTGTCCTCTAATTACGCTTCCCTCACCGCGCGCTTCTACAAGCACAAACGGCTTCGGATCGGTCGCCGCCAGCCGTTCAATACCATCCAGAGGTTCTTCATCAGCTCGCACCACACTGGGCGCGAAGGACATTGCGAACGCGACCGTTACCAGGAACGGAAATTTGATATTGATCACTGGGAATTCTCTCGGACACAGCGTTTCATTGCGGCATAACAAATTGCGATCTATGTAGCGGCAGGAATGCCGACTCATTGCAGTACATCGAGACGGCCGTTGCCTGTCAAGTAATCCACCTGGGGACATCCCCGTGACGCCTCCCCGTCGATTGCACCTATCCCCAAAACTCGTCACGCTATGCTCAGGAACAATCCAATGGCAGCGAAGAAATGCAAATGCGGCAGACGGTGCCGTACAGGGGTGGACAATGCCGATTTCCCTGGTGGTTTGCACATGCCGCTCATTCAGGGTAGATTCATTTCACGTCCTGAACCGCAGCAGAATTCGAGAAGTGCATACTCGTCAAAAGTGTTGCCATGCACGTCCGATGTCCTCACTGTCGAAACCCGATTGAGCTGGTCGATGAAGGATCGATGAGTGACATGGCCTGCCCGTCGTGTGGCAGTAGCTTCAGCCTGGTCGGCACCGACACGACGGCCACATTCAGGCCGGACACGGTCAAATCCATCGGCCACTTTGACCTGCAGGAACAGCTGGGCATGGGGGCTTTTGGCACCGTGTGGAAGGCCCACGATACGGAGCTGGATCGTACCGTCGCTATCAAGATTCCACGGCAGGGGCAGCTGAACGCAGAAGACTCTGACAAGTTTCTGCGTGAAGCTCGTGCGGCTGCGCAATTGAAGCATCCTGGCATCGTCAGCGTTCACGAGGTGGGACGGGAGAATGACACAGTCTACATCGTCAGCGACTGCATTGATGGCCTAACACTCACGGACTGGCTGACCGGCCAGCAGCCGACGCCCCGGGAATCAGCCGAACTATGTGTGAAGATTGCGGAGGCACTGCACCATGCCCATGAGAGCGGTGTGATTCATCGCGACCTGAAACCCGGCAATATCATGCTGGACCGGGACAACGAGCCTCACATCATGGACTTCGGCCTGGCGCAGTCCTCTCCGCCGCGCTCAGCAACGAAAGCGACTTCGTCAAACACGCCGCCATCAACGAACTTGACGAAATCGGCGCTGCTGCCGCCGCGTCAAAACATGCCATCACCCAGATGCTGAAACGGCTGTACACGCAGAAAAAGAAGGGCGGCTATATCGCCAACATCGCGACTCACGCACTGAGTCAATTCTCTGACTGACGGGGCGCCGTTGGCTTTCCGGCCACTGATTGATCTTCGAACTTCTTGCGCAGGCCGGCGAACTGTCGGCGCACAAGCCCCAGGAACGCCTTAGGCGCACACCGCTTGATCCGCCACATGCGCCAGGCACGACGTGTGACGAGCGCGTGCAGTTTTCTTTTCTCCATCGCCCGGATGGCGTCCTGTGCCACGTCGGCGGCGGTAATCGGGGAAATCTCAACAAGATGATCGGCCAGGCGTGCCAGCCATTCGACGTCCGCCCGACCTTTTTCCAACAGGCCCGATCTGAAAAACCAGGGACAGACAACCGTCACGTACACGCGTGGCGTAAGTTCCGTGTACAGTGATTCCGACAGGGCAACCACGGCGGATTTTGACACGTTGTAGGCTGCCATGTACGGACTCTGTGCGAAGGCAGCAAATGACGCCGTGTTGATGATCTGTCCACTGTCTGGGTTTTCGATTAACCAGGGGACCATGGTGTGACAGCCCAGCATCGTGCCATCAAGATTCACCGACAGTACTCTTCGCCAGTCGGACAGATCCATTGTTTCGAAAGCGCCCGAGTAACTCACGCCGGCACTGTTAATCAGCAGGTCCAGCTTCGGCCACTCCTGTCGCAGTGTCGCCAGCAGAGTCTGCCACCGCTCGGCATCAGTCACATCAAGTTGATGAGGTTCTGCCTGCCCGCCGGCTGCTCGCACGATGTCGCAGGTCTCGTCCAGGCCGGACGGGTCAATGTCGACGACCGCCAGGTTCCATCCCTTATGTGCCAGAATCCTTGAATATTCTCGACCCAGGCCACCGGCAGCTCCGGTAATGATGGCCGTGCGACTGGGGTTGAGTCTGCTCCCTGCGACTGGCACCTCGCCGTTTAACTCGTCGTCAAACATCCGTACATCCCCATGTCCATGATTGCTCATCGCCGACGAGCCATCGTTACCCGGGCCGATCAATGAAACCGGGAAACGGCCGTTACGGATTTGCTCGCCATTGAGGAGGGGCGACTATTCCACCAGCGGCATTATGTGGCTGCGGTGGGGTGCTCCGGCCGGTCTGTGAGTTTCCTGGCCACTGGGGTGTTGACAACGTGTTGTCGCCGGGCATTCCGGACGGATAGATCGAGGCCTGCCCGGATCGTTGACTTGTGGGTACTGGAGCCTTCGGGTTCACTGTTCCAGCGGTACTTGGCGTCGCCCCGCCTCCTGGCGTTTCCCGAAAGCTTTTGTAGCTGGTCTGGCGGACGTCAATAGTGCTCTTTTGTTTGGGCCACGACACCAGTTGCGTGTTATCGGAGCGGTCGCCGTAACCCAGTTTTGTCAGCATTTGAGTCGACTGAAAGCGCGTTCGCTCATCCGGATGCGAATCCAGTGCGCGCTGAAACCACTGCGCGGCATCCTCATTACGTCCCTGTTCGTGCAGCACAAAACCAATATTAAACTGCGCTGCAGCTGACCCAACGGCAGAAGTGAGAAAGGGCTGGGCTGCTTCTGTTTGATCATTTCTGGCGAGTGCCAGCCCAAGTTCATAGCGCGTGGCTTTAAACAACGCGGGGTCGCTGGCTGGTGCAATGGCCACAGCCTTTTCCAGACTCTGAATGGCCTGATCCCATTCTTCCTGAAGGGAATGAATTCGTCCCATTTCCATCCAGACCTGTGGGCTGTCAGGATGTTTTCTGGCGGTCGCAGCCAGAATTTCCTGAGCTTCCGTCACTCGTCCGATCGCAAATTCAATTCGGGCAATCCCCAGTCGTGCCGGCAGGCTCTCCGGATTGTCTGTCAGGATCTCGCGATAGTGTTCCTTTGCTTCCTGGTAATCTCCCAGATCTTCGCGCCACCGAGCAAACTTCAACATCGTGTCGTCGGCCCGCGTCAGCTGCTTTTTCGCAACGCGGTATTCCGAACTGAGTTCGCCGGACTCATTCATCAGCGGATCGAGTTCATCGACCGGTGATCTCATTACGAAAGCCTTCATCTTACCAGTCAGACTGCGCGTCGACGCACAGCCAACGTTGCAGACTATTCCGGTGAGCAGAATCAGGGTTGTCAGGTTTGCTGATGAAAAACTCATCCGTGCACTCCGCGGGTCGTGGCGACATTTATTGCCGATGTCAAACTGCCAGCAGCAATCGATTCCTGCGACGAACAAAAAGCGCAGGGAAGGCCATCTGGTTCAACCAATCGACGTTCACAACCGGTAAACTCAACTGAATCTGCAAAGTCGGGTTGACCAGTACTCGCGAAGCGGCAAAGCCTGCCGCAGCCAGTCGCAATGAGGCACCTTCCGCTGATGCTGACGATTCAACTCATTCGGCAGTGTCGTCTGCTGCAGGGGCAACCGTCTCCGGCGTCTTTTTTTGAATGCGGAAGGCGTAGACGGCATAAGTGCGGTCGCCCAGATTCCATGTCCAGGGGTCGATCGTGTGAACTGTGTCCGGACCCGTGGCAAGTCGAGACAGCACATTCAGTTCGGAAAGCACGACGGACGGATTAGTGCCGGAGAAGAAATTCCTGTCTGCCACCAGCGTCCTGACGATCTCCGGCAATTGTTCTGGGGTGGCCGTCGTCAGTTGTTCAGCTGTGTCTGATGACACAATGTCGGACACAAAGATCGCCACACCACCCGGCCGCAACAGGCTTAACATTCGTCGCAGGTGCCCCATGCGGACGGCCTTCAGAGCATTCACGAATGTCGGATGGTCTTCACCGATCAGCCCGCTCAGCGAACCCACCATTTGGCTCAGGACACATAAAGAAACGACCACATCCGCCTCCGGAACGTCGGCGACACCGTTCTCTGACGACAGCGCCTGCAGTACCTGCATGCAGTGTTCGCGATTGTCATCTTCCGGCCGAAAATCCCGGCTGGTAAGTGACAACAGTGGCTCGGCGATGTCCGCCGGTGCGTGGACCCGGAACTGACCCGTTTGCCGGGGAAGGGCCTTAATCACAGACTGCACGGCGGTTTCGTCGAGATCAACCAGGTGAATGGTCTGAAACAGTTCGGCCACGCCCGCAAGGTCAACATCCAGACAGTTGCCGGCCCCCAACAAAACGATCGATGAACATTTTTGATCCTCACCGTCGGCAAGGTCGGCCGCAGTGGAAGTAATCAATTGCATGATTTGATCACGGTGGCTGGTGTATGCCGTGGTCAGGCCTTCGGTTTCACGATTTCGGTCGATGTGCGTCCGAACCAGATCGCTGCGCATGCTGAAACTCCGTCTTCTTAGAACATTTTTGGATTTGTCTGCACGCTCCCGGTTGCGGGAGTCACCGCTGTGCGACGACGGCAAGTGTAGCGAATCGTTCGCGAAGCTCCATCCGGCAGAATCCGCCGCAGTGCTGCAAACGGTAATTCCACGCGCACTGGTTGTTTCGGTTGTGCCCTGGTGAAGACGCGACGGGTGACAGATCTTTGTGCGGTTGAGGCCGGTGCCGTGTCGATTCCTGTCAGACGCTCGGTCGGCTGATGCCCTCAGTTGAGCATCCGTACTCCGATCTATGAGCAAAGTCCTGGATCTGCTAATTTTCTTCGTAACGGTGAGATCCTGTCACAAATGTTTCCGGTCAACGCAAAACGCCACATGAGACGACTCAATATTCTGTTCCTGATGTTGCTTCTGACAGGGTGCCAGCACGCCAGAAGCTTCCTTAATATGAACAGCAACAGCAGCTCTCCATTCGTTGGACTGGAATTGTCCGTTGACGCGACAGACACAGATTCCGGGTCGCTGACGACGGATGAACCCATGCGGAACAATGGAGGCGCCTCAGCACAATTGCGTTCCGCGGCGGCAACAGCCGATGGCCCGCCCATGCAGCTCGCTGCGATCGACGGCACTTCTCGCAACTTCGTGAAAACGTCGAAAATGCGGCAGGACACCGGCAATTTGATGTACGCACTTCCCGCGGTTGATCTGAACAAAGATCCACGACAGGCCGCAGAAGTACGCGAGATCATGGACCGGCTGTCGGGCTCGTAGAGTTACCGGAACCACTGTGCCTGGCGAATTATCGCCACGACCGGGCGCCGTCGTTCGACCAGTGCGGATGTTGGGGAAGATTGTGCGAAGTCGTCCGCAAAGAGGCCGGATTCGGGAAATTGAGCGCTTGCTCGCAGAACCGGTTCCCACGGACTAACATCCGTGTCACCGACCACATCCGGCAACTTATGCAATCTGCTTTGATCGGTTGCCGGTCCCGGTAATTCAAACGAGGACGCTATGAAAGGTTTGCTGATCCCCATTCTGTTTGCCCTGGGAACAGCCATGTGCTGGGGAATGTACGGCCCGGCGCTGGGAAATGCTCGCAGCACGGTGAAGCCGCCGCATCCTGATTTCTGGAGCCCGTTCAAGCCGTACGTCTTCATCGGAGTGGCGTATCTGGTGATTGCCATCGCCGGTGGGTTGATTGCCATGAAGGTCAAAGGCGACACCTTCAGCTACAGTGGGGCTCATGCCGCCGCTCGCAACTGGGGCTTTATTGCCGGAACTCTGGGTGCTGCTGGTGCGCTTTTTCTGACGAATGCCGTGATGAGCAGCAAGGGCAACACAGCGCTGGTGATGCCCATCGTGTTTGGTGGAGCCGTCAGTGTAAATGCCATCTTTGCGTATTCGCAGCTGCGTAATTCGGTAAACATCAGTCCCGTCCTTTGGGTCGGAATGGCCTTTGTGATCGTCGGCGTTGTTTTGGTGGCTAAAAACACGCCACACGGGGCACCGGCCAAACCGGCGGCAGAGCAGACGCCTGAGGCTCAGAAGTCTGTTGCGACAACGACCGACACAGGCCAGGACGGCGCTGATAGCCCGCATTCAATTCCCGACAAGGCTTAGTGACGCCGGTCGAAACGTCGGCCGAATTCGACATGAAGAACGACCAGATTGCCGCCGTCTTTGCGCAACTGTCCGACCTGCTGGAAATTCAGGAGGCGAATCCGTTTCGTGTCCGAGCTTACCGCAGTGCGGGACGAACGATTTCATCCACCGCTGAATCCTTTGCAGCTCTGGTCGAAGAAGGTGCCGATTTGACCCGTTTTTCGGGTATCGGCAAAGACCTGGCAAAGCAGATTGTGGAAGTCGTTACGACTGGCCAGCATTCGCAACTGGCGGAGTTGAAGCAACAGGTTCCGGCAGGTGTCGTGGACATGCTGAGAATTCAGGGCGTTGGCCCGAAAAAGGTGGCCGTTTTTTTTAACAAGCTGAACCTGACATCGCTGGACGAATTGAAGGCCGCCGCACAGGCTGGTGAGCTGGCTGCCTTGAACGGATTCGGCAAGAAGACCGAACAGTCGATTCTGGCCAATATTGACCGGGCGGCCGAAGCTGGGAAACGCATCTCTATTGCAGACGCCCGAGCTGCAGCCGAAGCTATCGTTCAGGATCTACTGCGATTGGACACTGTGACGCAGACGGCGGTTGCCGGAAGCTGTCGGCGCCGCCGGGAAACGTGCGGCGACCTGGATGTGTTGGCCACGTCCAGCGACGCGACGGCCGCCATGGACCGCTTGGCCGCCCATCCGCTGGTGGATTCAGTTCTGCAGCGAGGTGACACAAAGCAGCGGGTCAGGCTCAAGTCAGGAGTAGAAATGGACCTGCGAGTTGTCGCGGACAGTTCCTACGGCGCGGCGATGCAGTATTTTACGGGTTCCAAAGAGCACAACGTTGTTGTACGACAACGTGCGAAGGACATGGGCCTGAAGGTAAACGAGTACGGTGTCTTTCGTGGCGACGACCAGATCGCCGGAGCCACTGAGGAAGACGTTTACGCAGCATTGGACCTGCCCTGGATACCGCCGGAGCTGCGGGAAAATCGCCGAGAATTCGATTTGGCAGCGACCGGTGTGATGCCGCGTTTGGTCGAAGTTGGCGACATCAAGGGCGACCTTCACATGCACACGACGGCGTCCGACGGAGCCGCCAGCATTCTGCAGATGGCCGAGGCGGCGAAAGCACGTGGTCTGAAGTACATCGCCATCACGGACCACAGCAAACGCGTTTCAATGGCCAACGGTCTGGATGCCACGCGATTGCGGGCTCACTGGGACGATATTCGGGCGGCGCGGGAACAGATCGACGGAATCCAGTTGTTGTGCGGCATCGAATGCGACATCCTGGAAGATGCGACCATGGACCTGGCAGACGATGTTCTGGCCGAAGCGGATTGGGTTGTTGCTGTGCTGCATTATGGATTGCAGCAGCCACGTGAACAGATCATGAAGCGGCTGATGAACGCCATCCAAAATCCACACGTGAATATCATTGGGCATCCCACCGGTCGACTGGTCGGTAAACGTGACGGCGCCGACATCAACATGACGGAGATGCTGCAGGCAGCTGCAGAAAACGGTGTCATGATGGAGATCAATGCCCATTTCAAGCGACTTGATCTGGACGACGTCAACGCGGCTGCGGCGAGGGATCTGGGAATCCCGATTGTCATCAGTACAGATTCTCACAGTGTCAACGGTTTTGACGTGTTGCAATACGGCGTCGACCAGGGGCGCCGTGCCAGCCTGACCAAAGACGACGTGGCCAACACAAAGACGTGGGCACAGTTCAAAAAACTTCTGCAACGGTGATCGAATGAATTCCCGAAGTTCTCAACGAGTTGCCGTGATCGGTCTGGGGCGATTTGGAATGGCGCTGGCTCGCCAACTGAGCAAGGACGGTGCCGAAGTCATCGCGATTGACCGGCAGCCCAAGCTGATCGAAGAGATTTGCAACGACGTGGCGATTGCTGTCCGACTGGATTCCACTAAGGCAGCCGCTTTGCGGAGTCAGGAGGTTGAACGTGCGGATTGTGTGGTTGTCGCCATTGGCGAAAACTTCGAAGCCGCGTTGCTGACGACGGTCATCTGCAAGAAAAACCTGCAGCTGCCAAAGGTCATCTGTCGAGCTCAGACGCCGCTACATGCGGAAATCTTTCAACAGATCGGCGCGGATGAAGTGATTCAGCCGGAACAAAATGCCGGCGAAATGCTGGGCCGGCGACTGGCTCACCCTCGGATTCACGATTACGTAAAACTCGGCGATGGCTTCACGATTGTTGAATTGCAGGCCCCGTCGCGGTTTGTGGGCAAGACACTGAAGGAAATCGATCTGCGTTCCACGTACCGGGTCAACCTGATTGCCATTCGGCGCAAGGTAGAAACTTCAGACGCTGAAGAGCAGCAAAGTCCTGACCTGCTGATCAGCGTCCCCGGGCCGAATGACCGCATTGAAGCCCCCGACATTCTGCTGCTGTCCGGCTCTGACACAGCGCTGTCAAATCTACCGCAGGGTTGAGTCTAAACGGCCGTCGTCGCTGCGGCCGCACGCATGATTTGAAAGCCGGCCCCATGAATTCCGAAACCTGACCGACGTGCCCGATCACGCGAAGACCATGAAGAAGTTGCAGCAACAGCTCGCCGATTGACGCGCCAACCAACGGCTCACTCCTCAGAAAATCCAGTTTGCGCCGCCTCGCAAGTGCGTTCCGTCCCGAGAAGAGAAAAGATCCTGGAAAGGCGCATGGGGCTGTTCCGACGATTTCTTCGGCAGAGAACGATCAGAAAGGACAAAGTCATGAGGGACACGAACATAACGACTAATGCTTCATTGTTTTGTCACCGATCTTTTTGTCGTCTCCTCTTCGCAGTCCTGCTGGCTCCCGGATTGGCCCGTGCGCAGGAAGTTGCCCATGAGGTCGACGTCACCGTCATCCGCCGCGTCGAGCAGCATCCACAGGCTTGGCGCGTCTGGCAGCCGGTCATGATCAATCAGATCTCACGCAAAGCCGCAAAGTTTTTGCTGAGCATGTCCTCTTCCTTAGCGTCTTCGCGCCTTTGCGTGAAATTTCCTCTACTTTCGCCGTGACGCTTCCATCTCGTCAGACAGGATTTTCCCGTCGTCGTTTCTATCCATCTTCGCGAACATACGCTCCGCGTTGCCGATTGCTTCGGTTCGTGAAAGAATTCCATCGCCATCGCGGTCGATTTCTTTGGAGTGCCCTTTCAGGAACCCACCCATCGCACTTCGTGATCCACCGCGTCCGCTGAGTTCACTTTGGCTGAGTTTGCCATCGTTATTCGAGTCGTATCCGGCGAATGCCTTTGTTGCTTCGCCGACAATTTCGTCGCGGCTGATAATCTTGTTGTTGTCGAGATCGATCTCATCCGCGTGGACCAGAATCCACGGTTGACGCGGACCATCACCGGGTTGTGGGCCGCGTGGTCCCCCAGCCTGGCCCGGAGGACCGCCATCGCGAGGTCCACCGCCTGGGGCAGTGGGACTTGCTGCTGCCATGCCGTGACGCCGGTCATCATGGAATGGTCCGGCATGCCGTTGGATTCAACGAACAGGTAGCCACGGTCAAAACGAACGTTAACTTTGTCTTTGAACGCATCAAACAGCGTCGCAAGTTCCGGCCGGTTGGTCTCGGCCGTAGACCGACGCTGTACGACAAGATGGTACTTCGGCACTTCCGTGTTCAGCCGAACAATCTTCAGCTGTGTTTGACGCGAGAGTGCATGAGAATGGCCTTCGTGAGCGAACGATGTTGCCGGCAAAAACAAAGTGATCAACAGTGCGACCGTGAGAGCGGATGGTTCCGTTTTCATGATTTGTTTTCCGTGGAGGTATTCGGTTCAATGTTCGTTCATGCGGGAGTTCTCACGCAAAGGCGCTAAGACGCAAAGCCCCCCATTTCTTTTCCTGGCGTTCTTTGCGACTTCGCGCCTTTGCGTGAACCATTCGCGTTACTCAATTTCGGTTTCCATTTCGTTGACGGTTTCCGCCACCGCCGCGGCGCCCGCCACCCTGTGGGACGACGTCGGTTAGTCCACGAAAATCAGGACGGTCCTTTCCGTCTGGTGGCGACTTGACGACGGTTCGGAACAGTACGAGGTTGTCGAGCTTCACGTCGCCAGACCAAATGAATTTCGCTCCCTTGAAATCATGTTCAAAAAACGGTTCTTTCGGTCCGACTTCCTCTTCGGTGAACTCTTTAGCGTTAGGCCACTTGATGTCGTTGAAGTCGATGGCATACCAATCCCTGGGGACGGGGACGTTCTCAACGCGGGGATTCTTTGTGTCACTGCCGACTGGTCCCGAGGAGAACTTCTTCGCTTTTCACTTCGCATTGGTGACCGTTCCGTCGCCCAGTTTCAGAATGAAACCGCCGTCGCCAATGTTGGTGTTGGCGTACTCCATGGCGGTTTTCGGGTCGGCGTTATCGATTCCAATCACTGCGATCGTCATGGGATACGCAGGCAATACATCTACCGAACAATATTGTGTGGCACGAATTTGATCGAATCGACCGCGATCAGTTCGCCGTTAATGTAGAGCGTGAATGAGTTGTCTGCATAGACGTTGGCTTTGATGGTGTCAGCAATGCGAGGTTTACAGACCTGAGCGAGACTGAGTTCAGACGTGGAAAGAACCAACAGAATGGCGAGCATTCCCTTTGCGTCTCTGCGCCTTTGCGTGAGAATTCTGGCGACTGGCGGACAGGTCTCACGCAAAGTCGCCAAGGCGCAAAGGAGGAGAAAATGAAAGAAAACGATATTGCGAAAGTGATTGTGGATGTGGCTTATCATATTCATGTGAAATTGGGGCCGGGGTTGTTGGAATCGGTTTATCAGGAAGTCATGGTTTACGAGTTGCGGAAACGCGGCTTGAATGTGCTTGCGAAAGAGCCGGTAGCAATTGTTTGGGATGAACTGAAGTTGGAAAAAGGGTTTGAAGCAGATTTGATTGTCGAAGGTCTCGTGATCGTGGAACTGAAGTCGGTAGAGGTGGTGCATCCCGTTCACAAGAAACAGTTGCTGACGTATTTGCGTTTAAGCGACAGGCGGTTGGGGTTGTTGATTAACTTTGGAGAGGCGATGATCAAGAACGGGATTTCTCGTGTTGCGAATGGAATGAAAGATTGAGGACAGGGGATCACGCAAAGAATCTACGTGGGAATATTTCTCTTCTTCCTTTGCGACTTCGCGCCTTTGCGTGAGAAACTCGAGTCCCTGTCTGCTTCATTGCTCTCCTTCCTTCTTCTCACGATTCCCGCCTTTCTTAGTCTTGCTACCGCCTTTCCGCAGGGTGGGAGGTTTATTGGGATCGCAGTTCGGATTTGGCACCACCATCGCGTCCCTGACCACCTCGGCCACCGCCGTCGCGAACCGCCAATTCCTGTGCGTCAAGAATGCCATCCTTGTTTGCGTCCAGCTTCATCAATGCGGCGACTGCACCATTGATCTCCTTCGCGGACAGATTGCCATCGCGGTCGACGTCCAGCAGTCGGAACAACCCACCACCACCGCCTCGACCGCCGCGTCCACGACCTTGCTGTCCCTGGCCGCCGCCTCGTCTCTCACCACGACCCTGCTGTTGACCCTGGTCCCCGTCTCGTCTCGCACCACGATCCTGTTGTTGACCTTGCCTTTGTTCGTCTTTCCCTTTGTTGCCTTGCTGAGCGAACGCAGAGTCTGTAACTGTCAGCAACGCGATCGCTGCTGCAAAAGTGATAAGTCGTTTCATGTTCAGTTTCCTTGGGAGGCTGTAGGATTGCATGCTTTGTTAACGCCCACGTGTTTCGTCACGTGACAGGTTACCGTCTTTGTTCTTGTCCAGAGAGCGTAGTAACGCAGGAAGACGTTCCAATTCATCTTTGGTGAGCTGCCCGTCGTTGTTCTTATCAAGCCCTTGCATGATGGCGTCAGGTCTCGAGTTCGTGTTTCGCCTGGCAGCAGACGCAGGAGTGTCGCCCGATCGCTTTACCGGCATGCCCGCATCGATGGAATCGAGGTAGCTCGAGAGTTGGGCAGATAGCTGTTGCACTTTGTCCTGACGGCTGCCGGAAAGATCGTTGCGTTCGCCGATGTCTTTAGCGAGATCAAACAGCTGGTGACGCTCACCGTCGTAGATGCGAAGCAGCTTGAAATCGTCAGCGATAATTGCTGAAACTGGTCCCAGTGGATCTTTGTCGTAGTGTGGAAAGTGGAATGTCAATTCATCCCGCGGACGAGCGACCTCGCCTGAGACAGGATCCACGAGCAGTTGCCGCAGACTACCGCCTTCCACTTTTTCAGACAGCTTGTCCGAGACGCCGGCCAGGTCAGCGACGGTGGGAACGAGGTCAGCGCCGGTGACCAACACGCTTGAATGCGAGCCCGCCTTTGTCATGGGGCCACGAATAAACAGCGGAATGCGAATCCCGCCATTCCATAAACCGCCCTTGCCACCTTGTAGCGGACCATTGCGACCGGGCGTGCCATCGCGTACCAAACTACGCAGGTACACTGTCAGCATCCGCGAATTCTCACGGGCCAGAATCTCAAATGCTTTGCGGGCCTTTTTGTTCACGTTGGGCGACCAGGAAAGGAGTTCACGATTATCGAACACCGTTACTGTCGCATACGGCCCATTTGGGGACAAAGAATCCGAAAGATTCGCCGAAACTTTCGCTTCCCGGTTCGGAAAGCCGGCCACCAGGCCCGGATGTTGAGCCCCGAACGGAACAATCACGCGTTCAACCCACGAAGGACAAAACACGACCAGAATACAACTTGTTACCGACGGTTAGCGGTTCGGAGAGTGACCAGACGTGGCAAAGCTCTCTGAGATGGACTCAAACCACGGGAAGCAGGGCAGCCAGGGATCATGGACGGTAGAACTCGGAAAATGTCTTGGTCGCGGTCATTTGCTGCGTTCCGATCGAAGTGGGAGATACCCATTCAAGATTGAGACCAGCGTCTGAAGTGGGAAAGACTGTAAAGAAAGCCGCTGATCATGCATGATCAGTGGTTTTCCTGTACGCATGCGGGCTGTTGATTTAATTTCGAATAAAGACAGGAGGTTGGCCTGTTGG
>JAPYTO010000119.1 GCA_029941865.1 Fuerstiella sp.
CGTGAGTGTCTCCGGAGTACCAGCCGCGTTCGACCATGTTGACAAAGCGTTTGAGTTTCAAATCGACAGCGAGGTGTTCCGGTCCTGTCACTCTGATTTCCGTTTCCGCAGGGACGAACTCTTTTCCGTGTTCGACACGCAGGCGATACCGTCCCGGCGTCAGTTGCAGTTGAAACGGATCGGCGGACAACGTCGTGTGTTTCTCGACGCTGGGCGAGTTGCCGCGCTGTTTTCGGTATTCGACGGCGGAACCGGCCACAGCCGTCGAAGTCGCGTAGTGCCATGCACCATCGTCAAGACTCTGAACGTACAGCCGACATGGCAACACTTCGCCAGTGTCTGCGTCCCTGATTTTTCCCGTGACGTTGCCGATCACATGATGCAGCGGATGTTTGCGCCAGTTTGTGGCTTCAACGCGAGCCAGTTCCGCGTCGATGTCTGTGCCTTCATAAAACGAAAACCAGCCACGCAGCCATTGGGTTTCTCCTGGCTCGCAGTCAGGAAACTTCGGATCGGAATGCAGACACGGGCAGCGTGCATTGCCCCACGGCCGATGCACGGGATCCCATCCGCTGATCATCCAGCGGCCGCCATCGGGAGATTTAACCACGGCATAGCCGTTGACGAATGTTTTGTTGTCGTTGTTCTGCTGTTCGAAACCCTTTGCGTCCTTCAGCATCACACAGTTCTGGACTCGTAGTCCGGTCAATGGTTTATCTGTTCCATTCGTTAGCCACATCTTCATTCGCACGTGGTCTTTCAGCGGAATCACTTTGGTGCCAAAAATGATGCCGTTCGGAAGTTTGCGTTCCAGTACGAAGCTGCCGCCCGGCAGCACGGTCCACTCCTGCTGAGCAAGATCGATCCCCTGCTTCGTCCAGATGGTGTCGACATGAGTGTGAGCCAGATAGGTCAGGCCAAGATTCGACCACACCGCTTCCGGCACATCCATGACAGCGTAGCTTTCGTCGTCCCATGGGCAGAACACGCTGAGTTTTGTTTCGCGCTGCGGTTCTATGGCTCCCTCCAGAAATCCGATCCGGGGATGACGCCCGCCTGGATAGGGCAGCACGAACAGCTTGTCGTCGGGACGATTCGGGCGCGTGTTGTCGCTGATTTTGAATTGCTGCAGCTTCGCCGTGACTTCCGCCGCACTCAGTCCGGTTACCTGCTGCATCTCTTCGCTGGTGTACCGATGGTGCCAGTACATGTTCTGCAGCCACGACTTCAGATCTTCGTCGTTGGCGGACGGGCGAGTCTGTCCGTCCCAGGCCAACAGATCCGTGACATAGAACAGAGCACAACAGGCGATCAAAATGCGCGATCGGAACATTTTCTGTCTCATGAGACTGGCCATTTCAGAGTAGGGAGTGGAAGCCTTCTATTCTGCCAGAAGGTGAACCCGATGTGGAGCGAAACGCCACGACCGTCGACAATCACAGCAGTCTGACGCTCGATAAGATCAGGCGACGGTACCGCCCGACAGCTGTGCTGACTGTCTCAGACGTTGGAATCGGCCGCAAAAACGCGGGTTGTGCCAATGCGCAGATTGACTTTTCGTCGACGAGGCTGGTACCGACGACTATGATGCAACAGCGAGACCAAAATCCCTCCACTCGCGTCTCCCTCCCTCCCGCCTTTGCGTTTTTACTCCGCCATGCACGTTTCTGCATTTCCGGTTGCCGTGATTACACGGTGGCTCTGTTCATCATTGATTCGGCAAACACGTGCGCTCGCATCCGGCCGCCGACGATGTGGAATGATCTTCCGGTTGCTCGCCGTCACTCTGGCGTTTCTTCCGATTGTCGCCACGAACGGTGATGAACGAGAAGTGTTTTTTGAACGGCATGTTCGCCCGTTACTGGTCGAAAAATGCGTCGGATGCCACGGACCCGACAAGCAGGAAGGCGATATCCGACTGGATTCTCGCGACCAGGTGTTAATCGGCACGGACGAAGTGGCGGCCCTTGTCAATCCCGAGCAGGTCGACGAAAGTCGGCTGTTGCAGGTCATGCTGTACTCCGAAGACGACGTGCAAATGCCTCCGAAGGCGAAGCTTGAGGCATCCCACATTGAAACCGTCAAGAAGTGGATTCGGGACGGCGCGTACTGGCCGGAAACGATGGACTTCGGAAAAGCGAAAGCCATCGATCCCGACGCGTGGAGAAAACACTGGGCGTTTCAGCCGATCGCGGATCCGTCGCCTCCTGCCGATGCGGGTCAGTCGACACATCCGGTGGACGCCTTCATCGGACGGCGCCTGCGGAACCAGGGTGTGAACCCATCGCCTCAGGCTGACGGCAGAACTCTGGTGCGACGGATGTCGGTGGCGATCATCGGCCTGCCCCCCGATGCGAAGGATCTGGACGCTGCCGCGGCGATTAGCGATCCGCAACAGCTGACCACGTGGCTTAACGATTACGCCGACCGCTTGCTGGCAAGACCGCAGTTCGGAGAACGCTGGGCTCGCTACTGGCTGGACGTGTCTCGTTACGCCGACACAAAGGGATACGTCTTTACAGCAGACCGCGAATACAAAGACGCGTGGCGGTTTCGGGAATGGGTGATCAAGTCGCTGAACTCGGACATGCCGTACGACGAATTCCTGATTCGGCAGCTGGCGGGTGACCGGTTGCCCGACAACCAGGACCCGCAACAACTGGCGGCGATGGGGTTTCTGACGTTGGGACGACGGTTCCTGAACAAGACTCCGGACATCATTGACGACCGCATCGATGTGGTCTCGCGAGGCACCATGGGTCTGACGGTGACGTGTGCTCGCTGCCACGACCACAAATTCGATCCGATTCCGATGGCCGACTACTACGGTCTGTACGGCGTTTTCGATTCGTCACACGAACCGCAAAATGAACCTTCCCCGCTGCGGTTGGTGGATCGCGAGAAGCCTCGCGAACCGGTGATTTTTATCCGAGGCAGTGCCGGGAATCGTGGCGATCGTGTGACCCGGCATTTCCTGACCGCGTTGTCGAAGGGCGAACCCAAACCGTTTACCGATGGCAGCGGTCGACTGGAACTTGCGAGGAAGATCGCCAGTCCCGAAAACCCGCTCACGGGAAGAGTCGCTGTCAACCGCATCTGGCTGCGGCTGTTCGGCACCGGGTTGGTGGACTCACCAAGCGATTTTGGGGTGCGAACACCGCCACCGTCACACCCCGAACTGCTGGATCATCTGGCCACATTATTTATCAGCCACAACTGGTCGCGAAAGGCCGTCGTGCGCCACATTCTGACGTCGCAAACATGGCGACAAAGCAGCGATCCACGACCGGATGTCGCAGAGGCTGATCCGGAAAATCGTCTGCTGGCACGCATGTCCCGGCGCCGGTTGAACTTTGAAGCGTTTCGCGACGCGCTGCTGGTGGTCTCCGGAAGTCTGGATCAGACCGTTGGCGGAAAGTCCGTGGATATCACGAAGAAGCCGTTTACAAAACGCCGCGCGGTTTACGCTCGGATTGATCGCCAGAATCTTCCGGGCACGTTTCGTACTTTCGACTTTGCCAGCCCGGATAGTCACGTGGCACAACGGTTCGAGACCACCGTGCCGCAACAGGCACTGTTTCAGCTGAACAATACTTTTGTAATGGAGCAGGCCGAATCGATTGCCGCGCAACTTACACAAGATAACATCAGCCAGCCGGCCGCAACAGTTGGCGAACTGTTTACCATGATCCTGCAGCGCGAACCGACCGAGCACGAAGTTGCCGCAGCAACGTTGTTTTTGACGGCCACGGCAGAAATGATTCCTAAGTCCAACAGTGGTGTCGGCTGGCACTACGGTTGGGGCGAAATCCAGGACGATAAAACGAAAGTTCTGCGGTATGAACCGTTGCCGGCGTGCCACGAAAACCGATGGGGTGGCAGCGACAAACTGCCCGACGGGAAACTCGGCTGGTGCAGTCTGAATCGTGAAGGAGGTCACACCGGTCGCGATTTGCGGCACTGCCCAATCAGACGTTGGATCGCTGACCGCGACAGTTCGATAAGAATCCGCAGCTTTCTTAAACATTCCACAGACCAGGGCGACGGAGTGCACGGGCATATTCTGTTTCAGGATCGATCCCTGGGAACTGCCCACGTGCACAACAGCGGTCGTGAGTTGGCCACGGAGGAGTTCACTGTCCGGGCGGGTGAGTCGGTCGATTTTGTCGCGGACTGCGGTGCCAACGAAAGCCACGATAGTTTCACGTGGAAAATCACGATCGAGCAGTCCGTCAACGGTCGACAGGTTCGCACGTGGGACTCGAGCGCCGAGTTTTCCTCGGAGGCCGCAACGTCGCGTCTCGGTGCCGTCGCGCAACTTGCCCAGACATTGATGCTTGCCAATGAGTTTATGTTTGTCGATTGATTGTGGATCACAAAGTCCCCGTCTGACCTGAGTGGCGGGAAGCTGATTTGCGGAACAAAACCAGAAAATACTCCAATGCAGAACGCTGCTGCACTTCAAAGCAATCGCACACCTATTGCCGTCGGACGTCGCGGCATGCTGGCCCGCTGCGGAATGGGCATTGGCGGCCTCGCACTGGGAGCCATGCTGAAGTCAGAAACGGCGCAGGCCGCCGCTGCCCGTAGCACAAATCCGCTGTTGCCGAAGGTGGCCCATTTCCCGGCAAAGGCCAAACGCGTCATACATCTGTTTATGAATGGCGGGCCGTCCCATGTGGATACTTTTGACCCGAAACCAGCTCTGCAGAAACACGGTGGCAAGTTGATTCCTGGCGGCAATCTGAAGACCGAACGCCCCACGGGAGCCGCCTTTCCGTCGCCGTTTCGATTTCGCAAACATGGAGAAAGCGGCATCGAAGTCAGCGAGCTGTTTCCGTACGTCGCTGAAAGCATCGACGACATCGCCGTCATTCGTTCGATGTACGCCGACGTACCCAATCACGAGCCGTCACTTTTGTTGATGAACTGCGGAGAAGCGAGGCTTGTCCGACCAAGTCTCGGTTCATGGTTGACTTATGGATTAGGCACAGAGAATCAGAACCTGCCGGCCTTCGTGTCCATGTGCCCCGGCGGTTATCCGATTCAGGAATCGCAGAACTGGCAGGCTGGGTTTCTGCCCGGTGTCCATCAGGGAACGTACGTCGACACCCAACACACTCAAATCGAAAAGCTGATCGAAAATATTCGCAACGATCGAGTCATGCCGCAGCAGCAGTCACTGCAACTGGACCTGTTGAGGCAACTGAACGCGAAGCACCTTTCGGAACGGCCCGGCGATGCTCAGCTGGAATCCCGCATTCAGTCGTTTGAACTCGCTTTTCGCATGCAGACGGAAGCGGCGGAGGCCTTCGATATTTCTCGTGAACCCAAACATATCCGTGACATGTACGGGGAAGGTGTGCAAGCTCGACAGATCCTGATTGCTCGCCGGTTGGTGGAACGCGGTGTTCGTTTTGTGCAACTGTGGCACGGGGCCGGACAGCCATGGGACAACCATGACGACATCGAAGTCAATCATCGTCGCCTTGCCAAACAGTGTGACCAGGCGATTGGAGCCTTGCTGAAAGACCTGAAGCAACGCGGCATGCTGGACGATACGCTGGTGATCTGGGGCGGAGAATTCGGTCGCACTCCGGTAGTGGAATTGCCGAAGAAAGGTTCCAACGCCGGCAAGATCAACGGTCGTGACCACAATCACTGGGGCTTCACTACCTGGATGGCCGGAGGCGGAGTTCGCGGCGGCTACGTGCACGGTGCGACCGACGAATTCGGATTCAAGGCCGTCGAAAATAAAGTCCACGTCCACGATCTGCACGCCACAATCTTAAAACTGCTTGGCTTCGACCATGAAAAGTTCACGTACCGCTACGCCGGCCGGGACTTCCGTTTCACGGACCTGTACGGCAACGTGGTTGACGAATTGATCGCCTGACGATGGAGCGTGTCGTGTTTGCGGCGATCACGAGAACCGTAACGAACGCCGGATTGTTCGCGCCGTATGCCTCAGCGCACACACCGCGATTTGGCTGAGCTCCCATCGGCCCTTTGTCGACTGGGAGCAAGCGCCGCGGCGGGCACTCAGAGTGACTTGCGGCCTTTCAGAGCGATTCCTCTGCGATGGGTCGCAGTCTGGCATTTGCGTGTCCTATAGTGCGCTAGGGAATTCCTTTTTGCGTCGGGCGAGTTCTGCAATCCACGCGGCAGAGTCCGGCACCGACGTAAACGCTCGACGTGGAACACTGTCTTTCGGAGTGTGCGATGAAACCGCTTGGCCGTGTTGCCTTGATGCGTGATCTTAGCTAGCCGTGCGCGCGACATGACAATGTGTTTCCGGGCACACAGCGATACGCCACTGAAGTCGGCACCTGGCAGTGCTCAGACTACGACTTTGCGAACGTAAAGCAGTGGAAGGCGTTTGAGGAGATGATCGACAATTGGATCAACAGTTAACATGACGCTGGCTGAGTGGATCGATCGAGCCGTGGACGTGTGCTCATTTCTGTTCCAACAACTCGACCTGGACATACCCTTCTTACGAAGAATCAGACCAGACTCATGAGCAAGATAACAAGAAGAAATTTTGTCAATGGAACGCTGATGGCGGCAGGCGCCACCATGCTTCCCAATCGCACCCAGGCTGCAAACGTTCCGGACACGAAGGATCCATCGAATTATCCGCCATCCCGAACGGGGCTGCGTGGAAGCCACCCAGGATCCAATACCTACGCGCACAAAATGGCACTCGATGGCGAAACGGACTTTGGGCCAGCCACCACGTTGAATGAGGAGTACGACCTGGTTGTTGTCGGAGGTGGGATCAGCGGACTCGCGGCTGCATACTATTACCAGCAGAAGCACGGGCAGGCCAGGAAGGTGCTCATTCTGGACAATCACGACGACTTTGGGGGTCATGCCAGGCGAAACGAACACACCATCGATGGCAAACTCAGGATCGGCTATGGCGGTACGCAAACTCTGGTAGACCCACAGCACTGGGGCAAAGTCGGACAGGATCTGCTGGACGATCTCGGCATCGATGTGAGTCGCTGGGATACCGCGTATGACCTGGAATTCTTTAAGAGACACAATCTCGGCGCGGTGATGTACTTCAACAAAGAAGTCTTTGGCGAGGACAAAGTGGTCAGGCATCCCTACAGCAACCATTACAACTATGTCCAGGGATGTATGGGGGCAAAGATATCCAATGAAGAGGCTGCACGAGAGGCCCCTGTCAGCGAGAAAGGTAAAGAGCAACTGCTCCGAGTTCTCAATGGCGGATACCACAAGATCAAAAAAGTGCACAACCTTACCGATGCGGAACTAGGGCAATTCACGCGCACTCATTCGTACTACGATTACCTGAAAGACACTTTGGGTGTGGATGATCCACTCGTGTTCAGAATGGCCAGGATGTCCGCTCTGGACTGGGGCAGCCTTGGGACAGACATGATGGGCATTCAAGGGGCCGACGGTGCTGGAGCAATGGGTTTCTCCCCCAGACCCGTGTACGACGCGGACAACCCATACATTCATCATTTCCCCGGTGGCAACTCCGGCTTTGCGCGTGCGTTCGTGAAAAGGATGATTTCTGACGTTGCAGACGGAAACAACGCCGAAGATCTCGTCATGGCTTCCTTCCGCTATGCCGAGCTGGACAAGGCCAGCAATGTTGTTCGCATCCGCCTGAACAGTACGGTGGTGAATGTGCACCACGAGGGCGATCCCGCCAGCTCCAGCGAAGTGTCTGTCACCTATATGAATGACAGGAAGGCGTATCGGGTCAAAGGCAAAGGCGTGGTGATGGCCTGCTACAACGTGATCATCCCGCATATCGTTTCAGATCTTCCAGAGGAACAGGCAGCCGCATTGAGGCTTCAGACGAAGAGCCCGTTGCAGTACACCTCTGTGGGCCTGAGGAACTGGAAGGCATTTAAAGAGCTGGAAATCGGCGTGGCCATGTCGCCCGGGAATATGCATCAGAACGTTATGATGGACTTTCCTGTAAGTATGGGCGGCTATGAGTACACCCAAAGCCCCGACG
The DNA here is from genome assembly GCA_029941865.1 of Fuerstiella sp. Classification (GTDB taxonomy): domain Bacteria; phylum Planctomycetota; class Planctomycetia; order Planctomycetales; family Planctomycetaceae; genus Fuerstiella. The sequence goes on from JAPYTO010000119.1 coordinate 8,006, forward strand.
AACCGTGTATCATTCAGATGGTCCACTGTCCATATGGAGAGGAAGGCGCACCAAGGGACGAGCAGTTCAGTGAAGCACGATACAGGATGTTAAGTCTGCAGTTCCAGGACTACGAAGATGAGATTCGCTCGCATTTGAGCGGCATGCTTCCTGGTGACCTGTTTAACTTTGACAGAGATGTCGAGAGCATTTCGGTGAATCGATGGGCTCACGGTTACGCCGTGGGCGGCCCCGGAGATTCCACAAAGATTGGACGGCAGCCATTCCACCGAATCACCGTTGCCAACAGCGACTCCGCCCCTGGCGCTGATTCATGGGTTGCAGTGAAAATGGCAATCAGAGCGGTGAATGAGCTGGGGTGAGTGAGATTTAACAGTGGGGCAGGCAGAAGGCTTATTTTACTCTCAGTCGAAAGAACACCTGAAATATGGCAGGCACTGATCCTCAAAAGAAGGGCCGCATCAACAGTGAATCACTGGATGCTTTCTGGATGCCGTTCACCTCTAATCGACACTTTAAGCGGAACCCTCTGTTCATCAGCGGCGGTCAAGGCGCGTACTATTCTACTCCCGAGGGAAAGCAGGTGTTTGATGGCTTGTCGGGGCTTTGGTGCTGCGGGTTGGGGCATGGCCGAACTGAAATCGTCAATGCCGTCAGCAGGCAGATGGCGCAGTTGGACTATTCACCCGCGTTTAATGTCGGATCACCCATCGCTTTTGAGTTGGCGGATCGTCTGAAACAGATCGCGCCGGAAAATCTGAACCACGTGTTTTTCACGAATTCAGGTTCGGAATCCGCGGACACGTCATTAAAGATGGCACGTGCCTACTGGCGGATGAAAGGGCAACCCGGCAAGACAAAGCTGATCGGTCGGTCCAAAGGATATCACGGGGTGAATCTTGGTGGCACCAGTGTTGGGGGAATTGGCGGAAACCGAAAATTGTTTGGTAGTTGTCTGGATACCGATCACCTGTCGCACACGTTGCTCAGGGAGAACGCCTTTTCTCGTGGGCTACCGGAAAATGGAGTGGAGCTGGCTGACGAACTGGAAGAACTGGTCGCGCTTCACGATGCCTCGAACATTGCCGCGGTAATCGTGGAACCGTTCTCGGGTTCCGGTGGCGTTATCGTTCCTCCCCAAGGCTACCTGAAGCGACTTCGGGAATTGTGTACCAGGCACGGGGTTCTGTTGGTTTTTGATGAGGTGATCACCGGTTTTGGGAGGACGGGACAGGCTTTTGCAGCTCAGACTTTCGATACGACTCCCGACATCATCAACCTCGCCAAGGGACTCACCAACGGAACTTTCCCGATGGGCGCCGTGATCGCGAAATCTGAGATTTATGCAGCATTCATGGAACAGGAGCTCCCTGAAGAAGCTGTTGAGTTTCCCCATGGATATACCTACTCGGGACATCCGGTTGCGTGCAGCGCGGCGCTCGCAACATTAGATCTCTATGAAACAGATCAGACTTATGCGCGCGTCAGACAGTTAGCGCCCTACTTTGAGGATGCAATCCATCAGCTCAAAGGACTGCCCCATATTACGGACATTCGTAATGTGGGACTGGCCGGGGCGCTGCAATTTGCTCCCAGAGGTGCAAACCCTACGATTCGTCCTTACGAAATTTTCCGCAAGTGCTTTGAAGCGGGCGTCTACGTACGTTGTGGAGGCAACACCATTCAGCTTGCGCCGCCATTCATTTCGGAAAAAGAAGAACTCGACAACCTGTTCAATATCCTGAGCGACGTCATACAGGCAACCGCATAGCACATTTTCCAGTGCATGGGTCCTGGGAAATGGAAACGACGCGCAGGACACGACGGCCGGAAACACTACAGTCATGGGTCATGGATCAATGAAAACTATCGGACACTGGATCAACGGTAAATCTGTTGAAGATCAATGCCGGATGCAGGATGTTTTCAATCCTGCAACCGGAGAAATCTGCAAACGCGTTGCGTTGGCAAATCGAGCAACAGTGGATGCAGCGATCACTGCCGCCCAATCTGCTTACCCGGCGTGGCGCAGCACCCCTGCGGTGAAACGAGCCCGGGTGATGTATCGCTTTAAAGAGCTTCTGGAAAAAAATGCAGACCAGATCTGTGCTCTGCTGACCGAGGAGCATGGAAAAGTGCTGAGTGATGCTCGGGGTGAGCTATCCCGCGCGGTGGAAAATGTGGAGTACGCGTGTGGTGCGCCGGAACTGCTAAAAGGAGAGTTCTCGAAGGATGTTGGTCCCTCAATCGACAGCTGGTCAGAGTTTCAGCCTCTAGGCGTAGTTGCGGGGATCACCCCTTTCAATTTTCCGGTCATGGTTCCGCTTTGGATGTATCCGGCAGCGATTGTTTGTGGGAACTGCTTCGTGCTGAAACCTTCAGAACGCACTCCCGGGTCGACGATACTTGTCGCCTCATTGCTGCATGAGGCGGGTTTGCCGCCGGGCGTGATGAATGTCGTCAATGGGGACAAAGAGGCGGTGGATTCTCTGCTGGAAGACGCTCGAGTGAAGGCCGTGAGTTTCGTTGGTTCGACCCCCGTTGCTGAAGCGATCTACAACAAAGGCACTGCAGCAGGGAAGCGTGTCCAGGCACTCGGCGGCGCAAAGAATCATGCGATCGTTATGCCGGATGCAGACCTTGACAATGCAGTCAACGCGTTAATGGGGGCGGCGTACGGTTCCTGTGGCGAGCGCTGCATGTCCATATCCGTTGCGGTGGCCGTGGGAGAGACGACTGCAGATGCCCTTGTTGGCAAGCTGTGTGAACAACTCAAAACTCTGAAAGTCGGGCCTGGCATCGACACCTGCTCCGCGATGGGGCCGTTGATCACGGAACCACATCGGAAAAAAGTGACGGACCTGATCGATTCCGGCGTAACGGCAGGGGCACAGCTGGTCGTAGATGGGCGTGAATTGCGTATTGCGGGACATGAAAACGGTTATTTCCTGGGCGGCTGCCTTTTCGATCGGGTCACGCCCGAGATGAAAATTTACCAGGAAGAGATTTTTGGCCCAGTGCTCTGTGTGGTCCGCGTAGAAACCATGGAACAGGCCATGCAGCTGATCAATGATCACCAGTATGGAAACGGCACCTGCATCTTTACACGTGATGGAGAGGCGGCCCGCTATTTCAGCGACCATATTGAGGTTGGCATGGTGGGAATCAATGTTCCATTGCCGGTGCCGGTGGCTTATCACTCCTTTGGCGGATGGAAACGCTCTCTCTTTGGTGACCTGCATGCCTATGGCCCTGACTCAATACGTTTCTACACCAGGCGAAAAACCATCACACAACGCTGGCCATCTGCCGGTGTGCGCCAGGGAGCAGACTTTGCATTTCCCACCAATGATTGAATCTGGCTTGTTGTTAAACCAATTCATCTCGAAATACGCCGCCTCTTTCAACCTCTCAGCAAACACAACTTTCTACAGTATCTCCAGCGAGCTGAGCCTGAAAGTCACTTGCCCCGGTTGACTGTCTGTCGTAACGTTTTGAACGTTGGGCGTGATCGTTGTTTGAAAACGGAAACAGCCGGAATTGTCGCGGTTTAACATAGGTTGGGACGATGCAGACATTCATGAAATTTGTCGCCTGCGGAATATTGCTTCCATTGTGTGTTAGTGCCGCCGCCGATGACACATTTTGCGCAGGGGCGGCGACCGCAGATTTGACACCCGGTGAAGGTGTTTCGCTGGACGGACCCATCAGCAAACCCGGACCCGTACGCGGAGTGCATGATCCGCTGACTTCGCGAGCTCTGGTTCTGCAGCTTGGTGACACTTCAATCCTGATTGTCGTCAATGACATGTGCCTGATTGACCGCGAAGTCTATGACGCCGCGAAGAAAATCGTCCATGACAAGACGGGGATTCCGATCAGTCATCAGCTCATGGCGGCAACCCATTCGCATGCTACGCCACGAGTCGTTCGAATCAGCACGCGCCCGCCTGACGAAGCCTATCGTTTGCTGGTGGCTGAGCGAATCGCGGAAGCCGCTGTGAAAGCCTTTACCAATCTCGCTCCGGCAAAAGTTGGGTTTGGTACATTCTCCAAACCCGGTCTGGCGGCCTGTCGTCGGTCGCTGTGTAAAGCAGGGTCGGTGGGCGTCAATCCGTTCGGAGAGGAAGGAGAGCTGATCAAGTCTGTCGCGGGGAAGAGCGATGCGGTGATTGGTCCCGCTGGCCCGGTTGACCCGGACTTTTCTGTTCTGTCGGTGCAACATGCGGACGGTCGGCCGCTGGCACTGCTGGGCAATCTCAGCGTGCATTACTGCGGTGGATACGCTGGTGGCCTTGTTAGCGCTGACTACTTTGGTTGCTATGCAAGGCGGTTGGAATCGAAGCTGTCTTCCCGCGACAAAAATGCACCGTTCGTCGGCATCATGAGCAACGCGACAAGCGGAGACATTGGTTCGTTTCGAAGAACGGAAGGTCCGAATCCGCCATGGTCGCGGATGGAGCACTTCGGAAACATGCTGGCCGATGAAAGTCTTGAGCTGCTTCGGACGATCACGCATCAAGTACCGAAATCGCTGAATGTCATCACGACCGAACTTCCACTGAGCGTGCGTAAGCCGGACGCGGAACGAGTCGACTGGGCATCCAGCCTTGTAAGTCAGCCGAACAGTAAAGGCCTGCATCGCTGGAGTCGCATTTATGCTCAGGAAGCGTTGCAACTGCACGAGTTTCCGGACCGGTACGACGTTCCGTTGCAGGTCATCCGGGTTGGCGACATTGGAATCGCCGCCGCACCTTGCGAAGTCTTCTCTGAAACAGGTCTCGCCATCAAAGCGGATAGTCCATTTCCACAGACCATGACCATGGAACTTGCGAACGGTTACAGTGGCTACCTGCCATCGGAACAGCAGCATCATTGGGGTGGCTACGAAACATGGCCGGCTCGCAGCAGCCATCTTGAAGTTGCCGCTGAATCGAGAATCAGAAAAGAGTTGCTGCACATGCTGAAACAGCTTCTGCTGACTGATTAGATTGAAACAGAATCGGGACTACATTACAGACAGTGATTTTGATGGATTGGCAACCGACGAAGTGTTGCTCAACGCGGAACAGAAACCAATTATCTTTGATGAACGTGCTATTATCGGCTTGTTTGGCCTCGTCCGTTGTTTCATGGACGCTCAAGCACCGGCTGTCCAATTTGCTTATGCCGCAACGGTGAAGAACGTTTTTTTGCGATCGTGTTCCGGCGAGCGGGGGACGTCCGTCTCCTGAGCAGGTACGACGCAACCGTCGTCAGCACGGCATTCCCGAAAATAACGTCACTCGGAACGCGGATATCGCACACACGTAACATCAGGGCACTGACGTACCCGGCTCGCCGCGTGGCGTCTGATCATTCAATCGCCGCTGCAGACCTGCTAACATTCTGTGGTACGGGCTCGCCGGACGAAGTGACTTCGTCGACTGCGACGCCAAACAATGTTCAACGCCCCGATCCTGTGTGGAATTTCACCATGAATCGCTTGCTCACCCTTTCTCAATTGCTGCTGATCGGTACGGTTGTTTCCGGACCTGTCCTGTCGGAAGACGCTATGCCGAAACAGATTCGATCGATCGAAGGAATTACCGAATATGAACTGGACAATGGGCTGCAGGTGCTGCTGCTTCCAGACGGGTCGCGACCGACCGTCACAGTGAATCTCACGGTTTTTGTCGGTTCACGGCATGAAGGATATGGTGAAGCCGGCATGGCTCACTTGCTGGAGCACATGGTCTTTAAGGGCACGCCCGACCATCCGGAAATCCCGAAAGTGCTGAAGGAACGCGGAGCCCAATTCAATGGGACAACCTGGCTGGACCGCACCAATTACTATGAAACTCTGCCAGCCAGTGACGAAAACCTTGAATTTGCGATTCATCTGGAAGCGGACCGCATGGTCAACAGCTTCATCAGGGCCGAAGACCTGGCCTCCGAAATGACGGTCGTTCGTAACGAATTTGAACGAGGCGAAAACAGTCCTTCGCGAGTGTTGATGCAGCGGATGATGGGGGCGGCATTTGAGTGGCACAATTACGGCAAATCAACGATCGGCAACCGAGCTGACATCGAACGCGTTCCTGTGGCCAATCTGAAAGAATTCTACAAACGTTTCTATCAGCCGGATAACGCGATGCTGGTCGTTGCCGGCAGTTTTGAACCGGAAAAAGCTCTGAAGCTCACGCAGCAGTATTTCGGCGCTCTGCCACGTCCGGAACGAGAACTCAACAGTACCTACACAGAAGAGCCCGCTCAGGACGGCGAACGGCTGGTCACGTTGCGTCGAGTCGGAGAAGTGCCAACGGCTGGTTTGGTCTATCACATTCCCGCCGGCGGCCACCCGGACTATCCGGCCATCGACGTTCTGACCACTGTCATGGCCACTGAACCGTCCGGACGGCTATACGAAAACCTCGTGAAGAAGCGACGGGCCGCATCTGTCGTGGGTGGCAACTTCGCTCTGCACGATCCCGGCATTATGCTGTTCCGTGCGGATGCCGCTCAAGGCATTGACGGTGCCGATCTGCTGCAGGGCATGATTGACGTTATCGAAGGCAAAGCAGACTTTACGGAACGGGAAGTGGAACGAGCCAAACAGGAACTACTGAAGCAGCGAGAACTAAGCGTCGCCAGTTCTCGAGGCATTGCCGTTGAGCTCAGCGAATGGGCTGCTCAGGGCGATTGGCGTTTGTTTTTTCTGTATCGAGACCGTCTTGAGAAAGTTACGGCGGACGACGTCCAGCGAGTCGCGGCCACGTATCTGATTCAAAACAATCGCACGGCCGGCCTGTTTGAACCAACCGAAGGTCCGGAACGTGCCTCCGTTCCGGTCACACCGAACCTGGCGGAAATGATCGGCGAGTATAAAGGTCGTGAACAGATAGCGCAGGGTGAAGATTTTGATGTTGCGCCGATGGCGATCGAAAAACGCATTTCGCGGGGTGAGCTGCAATCGGGCATCAGACTCGCCCTGCTGCCAAAGAAAACTCGTGGCGAGACCGTCAATCTGAGATTGGTGCTGCGGTACGGCAACCTGGAAGCGTTGAAAGGCAAGGCGGCAGCTGCTGAGATGATTCCCGCCATGCTGACCAAAGGCACGGAAAATATGTCGCGGCAGGACATCAAGGATGCTCTGGATAAGTATCGTGCTCAGCTGCGGGTGTCCGGGAATCCGGGCGAAGTCCAAATCACTTTGCAGACACTGCGCAGCAACCTGCTGCCGGTACTGGAGATCATCGGCGAGGTGTTGCGGAAACCAGTGTTCCCGGCAGAAGAACTGGAGCTGATCAAGGAAGCCCGAATCTCTTCTGCCGAACAGCGGCTGGTCGATCCTACCGCGATCGCATCGAACACGGTTCAGAAAAAAATCAGCGTCTACGAACCGTCCGACCCACGTTACATCGCAAGTCTGACGGAAGAGGTCGAACGTATCAAAAGTGTGACGATCGATCAGGTCAAAGATCTGTATTCATCACTGTTGTCCGGTCAACATGGCGAACTGTCAATCGTCGGAGATTTCGACCCTGCAGATGCCGTTCCTGTGATTGACGCAATCACCAGCGGCTGGCAGACAGTTGCCGATTTCGAGCGAATCCCGAAAATTCCGGTGAACAACGCAGAAGGTGATCTTCAGAAAGTGAATACACCTGGCAAGGCTCAGGCAACTTACTTTGCGGCTATGACGTTGCCCATCGGCAACGACCACCCCGATTACGCAGCATTGTCGCTGGGCAACTACATTCTTGGCGGTGGAGCACTGTCATCACGACTGGGTAACCGCGTCCGTCAGGACGAAGGATTGTCGTATACGATTCAGTCTGCGTTTCAGGCATCTGCTGTCGACGAACGCGGTGTGTTCTACATTTTTGCGATCGTCAATCCGGTCAATGCCGACAAACTTCACGGCGTCATCCGCGAAGAACTGGATAAGCTGTTGCAGGATGGCATCACCGACGACGAACTCAGAGAACAAAAGGCCGGTCTGCTGCAGCGGCAGGAACTTTCGCGTACCAGCGACGGTTCGCTGGCGTCACTGATGGGGACCCACGCTCAGACCGGGCGCACGATGCAGTTCACCGCCGACTTTGAAAAGAAGCTTGGTGGGCTGACGGTGGACGACGTTAACGCCGCTTTGCGGAAGCACATCCAGCCGGACCGCCTGTACATCGTGATGGCTGGTGATTTTGAAAAGGCAAAGGCCGAATGACCATGAGAACGAACGTATTGCTTTTGTCACTGAGCATCCTTGCCTCCTCATCCTCACTCGCTCAGGACGTCAACCTCGTGTATCCCCAGACAAAAACTGTGCCGCAGCATGACGATTTTCACGGCACCAAAGTCGATGATCCCTATCGCTGGCTGGAAGACGATGTCCGCGAATCCAAAGATGTCGCCGCATGGGTGGAGGCTCAGAATAAACTGACCTTCGACTATCTGAAAAAGATCCCCGGTCGAGACAACATCGAAGAACGGATCACGGAACTGTGGAATTACGAAAAGATCAGCGCTCCGTCGAAGGAAGGTGGACGCTACTACTTCTTTCGCAACGACGGCCTGCAGAACCAAAGCGTGCTGTACGTACAGAAAACGCTGGACGATGAACCCCGAATTCTGATCGACCCGAACACGTGGTCCAAAGACGGTACCGTCGCGCTTTCCGGTTCAGAATTCAGCGACGACGGCAAATACGGTGCGTATGGTATTCAGGACGGTGGTTCAGACTGGCGCACGTGGAGGATTATGGAAGTTGAATCCGGAAAGCTGCTGGACGATGAACTGAAGTGGATCAAGTTCAGCAGCATCGCATGGACGCCGGACAGCAAAGGATTCTTCTATTCACGCTACGACGAACCGGAAGAAGGGGCCGAGTTTCAATCCCTTAACCTCAACCAGAGGGTGTTCTACCATCGTGTCGGAACAGCTCAGTCAGCAGACGAGCTGGTTTATGAACGCTCCGACAATCCGAACTGGGGTTTTGGGGCCGACGTTTCTGAAGACGGCAGGTATCTGGTGCTGACGGTCTGGAAGGGCACCGATGATCGCTATCGCGTTGTCGTCAAAGACCTGCAGACGCCTGGCGCAAAACCTTTCATGCTGATCGATAACTTTGATTACGAATACAGCTTTCTTGGTAACGAGGGATCAACGCTGCTGTTTCAGACCAACCTGAATGCTCCTCTGCGACGTGTCATCGCCATCGATCTGGACAAGCCGCAGATGGAACACTGGACCGAAGTGGTGGCCGAAACCGAAAACACGCTCACCAGTGCCAGCATCGTGGGTGACATGATCGTCGGGCGTTATCTGAAGGACGCCAGAACTCAGGTGCGATGGTACGGTATGGACGGCACGTTCGTTCGCGACGTCGACTTTCCGGGCATCGGTGCAGCGTCCGGATTCGGCGGAAAGAAAGATCAAAATGAAACCTTCTACAGCTTCAGCAGTTTTGCAACTCCACCCAGCACGTATCGTTACGACATCAAAACCGGTGAAAGCACGCTGCTGCGTCGAGCCGACGTGAAATTTGATCCGGAAGAGTACGAAACCAAACAGGTTTTCTACAGCAGCAAAGACGGCACCAAAGTGCCGATGTTCATTTGCCACCGCAAGGGAATTAAGTTGGACGGCAGCAATCCCGTTCTGCTGTATGGCTACGGCGGTTTCAATATTTCACTGCCGCCATCGTTCAGAGTAAGCCGTCTGGCATGGCTGGAAATGGGTGGGGTATTCGCGATGCCCAATCTGCGAGGCGGTGGCGAATACGGAGAGCCGTGGCACAAAGCAGGAACCAAACTTCAGAAGCAAAACGTCTTTGACGACTTTATTGCGGCAGCGGAATGGCTGATCGACAACAAGTACACGTCATCAAAGAAACTGGCCATTCAGGGAGGCAGTAACGGCGGTCTTCTGGTTGGTGCCTGCATGACTCAGCGTCCCGACCTTTACGCGGCCTGTCTGCCCGCCGTGGGTGTCATGGACATGCTCAGGTTTCATCGGTTTACAGCCGGTCGCTTCTGGGTGGATGATTACGGTAGTGCCGACAACCCGGATGAATTCAAAGCGCTGCTGGCCTATTCACCGTATCACAATCTGGAAGGCGGAATTCAGTACCCAGCCACTCTGATCACGACTGCCGACACCGACGACCGAGTTGTTCCTGGTCACAGTTTTAAGTTCGCGGCACAGTTACAGGCGTGTCAGTCAGGCACGAATCCCACGCTGATCCGCATTGAAACACGAGCCGGCCACGGTTCCGGCAAACCTACCGCCAAGGTCATCGAAGAAGTCGCCGATCAATGGGCGTTTCTGGCGAAGAACCTCGACATGCAGTTGGCGGAATAACAGCCGCCCTGTTCTGCCGTTCCTGATACAAGCACGCTGCGCAAGCAAGTGAGTTTTACAAGCGCACGAGACCCACTCGCTGGCGCGTCGAGCTTGTATTGCGGCCCCTTCCGGGGGCTCTCCTCATATCACCAGCGTTCCACGGGGCCGTTCGGTACCTTCACCAGCGCCGTGGGAACTGTCGATTGTCGTTCGCCATGTCGCAGGCGAATTTCGTCCACGATCCGGGCGAATTCTGCCGCAGATTCGAAACGCCGTAGTCGATCTTCCAGGTCTTCCGGAATGCCGAGTCGAGCTCCATACCAGGCAGCGAATTTGCGAAACAGCTGACAGCTGTAGTCTCCGTGTTGCCGGGTCATTAGCTCAAAATGATCGGACAAAAATGCAATCTGCTCGTCCGTCGTCGGTTCTCGTGGTTGCTGACCAATTTCTATGTCGTTGAGCTTTCGAAAAAGCCACGGGTCAAGCATGGCCCCACGTCCGATGGCGACGGCCGCGCAGCCGGTTTCTTTCAGCATCGAAAACGCTTCTGCGGGCGTACACACGTCGCCGTTTGCGATCACCGGCATCGACTTAACAGCCGCTACTGTTTCCGCGATCCCGACCCGATTGACTGGTCCCTGGAATCCCTGATGCCGAGTTCGTCCATGCACTGTCACGGCCGCCACGCCAATCCGTTCAAAGGCGGCAGCGAGTTCCGGTGCTGTGAGATTGTCACTGTCCCAGCCCAGACGCATCTTAACAGTCACCGGCAGATTGACAGCATCGATGACGCGGCCCACCATATCAGTGGCACCGGACGTGTCGCACATCAGACGTGCTCCGCCCCCGGCACCGTTGACCTTGGCCATGGGGCAACCCATGTTGATGTCGATGCCTTGGTAATCATGGTCTTCCAGCCAGCGGGCGGCGGCGACCAGGTGCTCGATGACTCCACTGAAAATCTGCACGGACAGCGGCCGGTCCTCCGGCGAAGTTCCGACCAGTTCCATGGACTTGCGAGTCTGCGAAACCAGCATCTGTGCCTGAACCAGGTCCGTTGTCGCCAGTCCCAATCCGCCCAGCCGGCGGAGCATGACTCGAAACGCAAGATGCGTATATCCAGCCAACGGCGCCAGAAAAAAACGACTGCTGAGTTTTCTGGAGCCGATCGTGACTTCACGCGACGTTGCGGATGTCTTGTCAGAGATCGGTGTTGGTTCTTTCATTCTTCCAGTACGCCAAAGTCCTGTAGTGTGCGAGTGACTTCCATCATGGGCAGGCCGATCACGTTGGTGAAGCTGCCTTCGACGGCTTCAACTAACATCGACGCGTGTCCCTGAATTCCATAGCCACCGGCTTTTCCAACGGATTCGTCGGTTGAGACGTACCAGTCTATAAGCCAGTCATCCAGAGTGCAGAACAGAACCCTGGTCTTGACGATCGATTCGTGGAATTGATTACCCTTTGTGATTCGAAAACACGTCCAGACTTCGTGATACCGGCCGGAATAGTAGTCGGCGAACCAGTGTCGCACGGTTTGCTGCCATGAATCGACGGGAGGTTTTCCCAACACGGTGGATTTTCGATCCGCACTCCAGGCGACGACAATGGTGTCTGCGCAGATGACGACGTCGGTTGTCTGAGAGGCCGACAGTTGCTTAGACACATCAGCGTGTTTGAGCTCTACGATTTCTCGCAGCCTGGTCTCAAACTGTTCTGCCGAGTGCAACCCGTCAAATCCCGGTTCATTGTCGGACGCCGGTGGCACGACTCGAAAATCAACGTCACCGAGAACCGACTGCAACAGCTCACAACGGCGCGGTGAACGAGAACCCAGAACAACAGACATCGACGATTTTTCCAGACACACAGGCGCAGTTCAGACAGGCGGGCATGATAACATGCTGTCGTGCGTTGACAGCAGCAAAGGTTGCAAAAGAACAGGAAACCAAAACGTGAAGTCATTGACCAAAGAGTTGTGGGTGGAGCTTCCTGAGCGTCGAGCGATCCTGTCGATCCATGACGACGTTGAACAGCTTGTGCACGAAAGCGGCGTCAAAGAGGGACTGGTACTCGTCAATGCGATGCATATTACTGCCAGCGTGTTTATTAATGACAACGAGTCCGGGCTGCACGCCGACTACGAACGCTGGCTGGAAGAACTCGTACCGTTCGACGCCGGCAGCGACCCGGCCAGCGGCGGTTATCTCCACAACCGCACCGGAGAAGACAACGCCGACGCCCATCACAAACGCCAGGTGATGGGTCGCGAAGTTGTCGTGGCCATCACCGACGGCAAACTCCACCTCGGTCCGTGGGAGCACATCTTCTATTACGAATTCGACGGTCTGCGTCGGAAACGTATACTGGTGAAGATCATCGGGGACTGAAGCAGCGCCGTCTGCTTGTGATTCACTTTGCCACGGATATTCCGTTGAACTGGTCTTATGCTCCGTGTTTCACGATAGAGTCCGAAAATGTCGAATATACGAATAACGCGTTCTGAATGCGGCCCGCCGGGGGCGCACCAGCCAGGGTCGCGACAACAAACAATTTCCTCTTTCCGTCTGTGGTGCAGAAGTTCATGAAACGCGCGATTGGACTGATCATTGGCATCGTCGTCTCCGTGGTTTGCTTTGCGTATTCCATGAAAGGCACATCGGCGGCTGAGTTGCAGGCGGGTCTTCTGCAGGCCAACTATTTGACGCTGCCGTTAATGCTGGCGATGTTGTTTGGCTTCTATTGGCTGAAGG
>JAPYTO010000120.1 GCA_029941865.1 Fuerstiella sp.
TGTCCAAATCTCCAAGGTAACCACCCCGACAAGTATGGTTAGCTCTGACGCTTACCCGTATTTTGACCGAAACCACGGCTCCCGATTTCCCATACGTTTGATGACGCACGAAATCCGTTCCATCAAGTCCAAACGTTTTGTCGGAATTTGCCGAGGTGGGACTGGCGTTGCCGGGCCAGGGCTGATCGCTCAAGTCGTTGTCGGCAAATTCGGCGACCATCTGCCGCTGTATCGACAGGAGGACATCTTCGTACGGCACGGTCTGCATCTTGCTCGAAGTACGCTGTGCGATGGGGTATCGGCGGCAGCTGATCTGCTGGAGCCGCTCTACAACCTGCAACGAAAGCTGGTTCTTGAGTCCGCCGTGATGTGGACCGACGATACGCCGGTGAAGGTACTCGCTGGTGGAGATGAAGGAAGTCGCCTGGGACGCTTCTGGACGTATGTCGGTGACGACGAACACCCGTATTCGGTGTATGACTTCACGATGAGCCGACGTCGCGATGGACCACAGACGTTCCTGCAGGGCTTTCGTGGCTATCTTCAGGCGGATGCGTATGGGGGCTACGACGCAATCTTTCTCAATTCAGGCAGCGACATTACTGAAGTGGCGTGCTGGGCTCATGCGCGACGGAAGTTTTTCGATGCGAGGGCTAACTATCCTCGGGAAGCGCACCATCGCTGGAATGGATTCAGCAGTTATATGACATTGAAGATCGAGGCCGTGAATTATCTGCAGACATGCGCTGCGAGTTGCGTCGTGCTGAAGCCAACCCGATTCTGGATCGGATCGATGCGTATCTCAAAAAGCTCACACTGACCCTGCTGCCTAAGAGTGCGCTGGCCAAAGCGGTGACCTATGCACGCAACCAATGGAACGCACTTCGCTGCTACACCACGGATGGTCGGCTGACGATTGACAACAACACGGCAGAGCGCACGCTGCGTCATCAGGCGATTGGCCGAAAGAACTGGTTATTCATCGGGAGCGAAAACGCCGGACCACGTGCAGCGATCCTGTACTCAATCATGGCCGGCGCAAAACGGCATCGAATTGAACCATGGTCGTATGTCCGGGAACTGCTCATGCGACTGCAGGCGGATGACTCACAACTCGAAGACCTGCTGCCCGACCACTGGGCCACCAGTCATCCGGAATCGGTCCTGACGCATCGCCTCGAAGAGTCACGTAACAAAGCGTCGGCGAAGAAACTCCGGCGACAGCAGCGTCGCAGAGCCGCCCGCTCAAATTCGTAGCAGTGCCCATGGGCAGGCCGAACGCTTACGCAAATCACCCGTTGATGACGGAGATTGGTCGCAATCTGCTCCCTCAATCCCTCCCGGGAAAGTGAGGAAACGTCACACGACACCTTAACCAACGAGATCCAGCGGCCCACGACTCTCTTTACTCGAGTGATGACTGGTTCTCTCAGTTGAGGTGTACCGTACTTGCGAGACATTTCTGTAGGGCCGAAGCTCAACAACCTCAGCAATTTCGTCCCAGCGTGGGTTACGACCTTAAATGACAGTTTCCGGTCCAGTTTGCCGAGATTGATTTCCACTGATCTCGGATTGATCGGATCTTCAGAAGACTGGTGATGTAACGCTGGGAATCGCAGCCCAGGTAACTTCAGGCACCAGAGTCATGCCACGAGATTCCAATGCTCCCTGTAATCTCATCGCGACATCGAACCTCAGCCCGTCGATGAGCATGAAACAGGTTTCCTCAGAGAATTCTACGGCCGTTTGTTCGTCCTGCTGACGTCGGGGATAACTGCGATTTGCGGCATTAGTTGCTTCCAGAGGACTCCAGCTGGTTGTTGCTGACATCAACCGCTGTGCTTTCGCCGTGGACTGCCACACCACCGAGTGTCATTTTCCTTGGTTCGCTAACTATGTTGTTTCGAACGGTGACTCGGTCGACGTCGCGCAGGTGAATTGGAGTCACTTCCTTAGCCTGGAAGACCGGCGTTGCGGGATCCTGACAGCGAATCACATTGTCGACGATTCTTATGTCAGTTGCACTGGCAACGTGAATTGCACGTCGGCGAGTGTTGATGATGAGATTGTCCACGATCCCGACCTGTGAAATATCGCGGCTCACCCCATTTTGGCCGTCAATACGTCGCACATATACCGAGATGTCGCCGGTATTAACTCCGGCAATGCCTCCGTCGAAATTGCCATCGCGGATCGTGTTGCCTCGGATCACGATGTTGCCAGTGGCAAAGCCTTCAGGCCATCCGGAAGAATTTCGTACGATGATCGAACTGGAACTGACGCCTTCAAACGTGTTGTTTTCAACAAGGCCATCGTGTGTCTGTATCAGAATACCGAAACGGCGCACGTTACGAAACGTATTGTCGCGAAATACAAAGTTGCCTGAACTCAGATCAAGATTCAGGAAGTAAGTTGCGTTCCTGTCCTTCTGCTCACTGACCTTCATCCCGGGAATAGGCTTGTCAAGCGTCAGATGGGTCATTCGCGTTAGCGCATTGACCGACGCCGAAACGACTTGAGCTTTGCCCAGCACCTCTCCTGCAGTTGGTTCGAACCCCATCACCAGGTCACCCATCTGCCAGTCTGTCGTCGGCTCGATGTCGAACTCTGTATCCGATATCACTCGACTGACGTGGACCGGATGCGCATAGAGATTGGCACCGTCGTCGGACATTCCTTCAAACGTGCATCCTTCCACCCATGGGCCGATTCGATTCTGTGAGAAATGCGTGCCATCGGCGTTGGACGTGTGCCATGAACCAGGCTTGATCAGGACCTTGCAGTTGAACAATCCGATTTCGGATGCGTGAGCGCCTCCGTAATTCAGCCCAGGGCTGGTGTAGTTGGTGATGTTCTCAAACACCACGCGTTTGCAAAGTGTAAAATGACACAAACCGCCTCCGTTACGATCTACGTGAATGTAAGGGTCACCGGCTTCAAAGTCCTTGAGGTCATTCTGGTCCCTGGGAAAGAGTCGATATCGATGTGGCGCGATCTTGTCCCAATGACTGACCTGAAAGAAGTTTCGAACGCCGGCTTTCATACGCCCCGGCGAGGTGCGATCTTTGAGCATGCCCCATCGAATCGGTTCATAGTGTTTTCGGTTCTCTTCGTTCCATGTCGTTGCGTCCAACGATAAAAACCCAGGCGTCTCTTTCAGTTCAAACCACCCTGCTTCATGATCAATTTCACGAACCCAGCCCTGAGCAAAGGGAGGTGTCTTCCACTCAACGGTGAAGTTCCGCACAACGACATCGTTGCACGAGAGCAACGTCAGAAAGCCGAGAGTCGGTTCATGGATCATGATAGTGGATCCCTGACCGTCGAAGATAATGTCGGACGCCTCATAGAAAGCCAGAGCGTCTCTTGTGGCTTGATAAATCAAGTCCTTCTCGGGATTCGCAGGCAGGAATAAATCGTATGTGCCTTTGGGAAACCGCAATGCGGTCGGCTTCCTGAGCGTGGCAGACTTTTTCATGGCCATGCGGATGCCAGCAAGGTCGTCCTGGCCATCGTCAGGCATCGCGCCAAAATCAGCGACGGAAAGTGTGTGCTGCACCGGGAAATTGCGTTTCGGTGGTTCGCGTTTGGGAAGTTGCGCGCGCGACACCTCGGCAATCACCGGTTTCTCCGGCGTTGTTCTACTTTGCACGCCAGGCGTCCGGGCACTGACGGGTGAACCGTGACTACTGGCCCAGCTCAGGCTCAGGGCGAGAATGGTCAAACATCTCATTATTCTGTCTCAGTGAGAATCCCAGGGAAACGACGCAACGTGAAGCACAAGAAGGAAGCACAAGAAGGGACGACCTACATTTGTGGCCGTAAGGCGCCGCGGTTGTCGTCGAGTTTGGGGCGAAGAAACGTGATTGTGGGCAGCTGGCCGCTGGATTTTCGGGGACGTGTGAGCTGAGTTTCGTCGAGGCTTTGAAAGTCGCGTTCGACGGGGGGAAGGTCGGAGTCGAACGAATTGTTCGCGACGTCGTTTGCGGTGGGATGCAGATTGGCACCAGTCGGCGGCTTCCGAAGCTGAGGCTATTTCGGAGGATGTGGCAGTAGCCGGGGACGTCGGTGGTGTTGTCGCTTTCTCTGGACAGCAGATTAAAGTTGCTGCCGTTGCGGTATGCGGAATTGTTAATCCAGTCGCCGCCGCCGATATGATGATTGGCGTAGAAGCCGCTGTTCCTGTTGTGCACAGCCACACAGAATCTGACGATGTGGCGCGGAATCGGTTTGGGCAGGCGATGGACCGGCGTTGACGCGTAGCCTCCAGCATTAAAACCGTTCCCGTCGGCTCGGCTTTTGAAATCTGGTGTATAACCGTTCCAGAACGCCCAGCAGTTTTCGAAGGTGACAGATTCGTACGCGTTGATACTGTCGAAACCGTCGTCGCTGTTGAACCATGCTCGACAGCCTCGAAAGATATTTCCGCTGCCACCCTTTGGAGGATGACAACCAAAGCCATCGACATTTCCACCTCGACCGTTTTCAGAAAACGAATCGTAATTGTTGTACGCGTCGCAATTCAGAAACAGATTGTCCGAACCTCGCACGCTGTAGATTCCGATCGCCATGCCATCGTGCATGCTAAGACGTTCGTAAATGTTGTGATTGCCATCGTTCGCGAAGCAGATCGACTGCGTGTGCGTTGGAATGGTCACCTGGACTCCGACCACTTCGATGCCTCGAATGTGCAGCCATGATCCGGAAACAGAAAACGCGTGGACTCGCCTTCGCGCCGGTTTGACATCTGCGAAATCAAACACCGGCTGTTCGTTTTTGAAAGCCCAATAGCGGATCGGTTTGCCTTCCGTGCCGCTCTTGTGCAATCGAATCACATGAGCCCAGATTCGTTCTTCCTTGTGAATCTGTGCCTCCTGCATGCGATAGGTGCCGCCTCGGATATGGACGGTGTCGCCCGGTACGACGGACTCCTGGGCACGTTGTACGGATGCAAAGGGCTGGTCGATTGTGCCGGAGTTTTGGTCGTCGCCATCAACGGCTACGTAGAAAGATTCCGCTCCGGCTACAGTTGCCGGAAGTAGCATCGCGATAATCGCGAAAGTGCGTCTTTGAAGTGCTGCGTGCATTTCATTCGTGTCTTCAGGTCGCCAGGACGTTCAGAATAACTGCCACGCTTTATTATCGAACTCTTTTGCCAACTCCGGATCTTTCGCCCGGGCCAGCAGGTCGTAATAGGCATGTGGGTACTTAAAAACGTGGCCGATGCCCAACGTCCTATCGCCTCGCTTTCGCCAGTATTCCGTGTCATCGGGTCGCAGCTTGCTGAACTGGTGATCTTTGATTTTGCGATCACCCGGCTGAGGACCGGTCCGAGTCACGGTGACGTATTTTCGGAACGCTGTGCGGCAGCTTTCCGCCCACTCGACATCGCCCATCGCCGCCAGTTCAACCAGTGACTGGCCGAACGTCAGCATGTGTCCGGCGAATCCCTGGCCAAACCCCTTGAATCGGTCGATGGCATCGCTCGCTTCCTTCAGGATGAACTTTGACGCGGCAGCTTCATCTGTGAACGGTGGCGGGTCGACGGAATCGTCGGGTTGGACATCGCGCCAGGGCTTGATTGCTCTAAGCAACCGACACACTCCGTCCACACGCTCGGGCGTTGCGGTTTCCGGCATCATTCGAAACGCTTTGATCGCGTGCATGGCAAAGATCGCGTCGTGGCCGACTTCACGCAGCACGCCGTTGCCTTCTGCCAGAGCTTTACCAACCTGTTCAGTTGCATCGACTACGGGATCGATTTCCGGAAACGGTTTGCAAAGCTTCGAAGGTGCCCAGTTCAGATCGAACAGCTGGACAATCCGAGCGGCAGCCGCATCGTCCAAATCGTTGTCAACGCACATCAGGTGAGCCGAAATCATCGCAGCCCCTCGGTGCCCGTCAGCAAAATAGCTCATCTCCGGAGCTCTCGCCAAAGCGTTAATCCCCAGCAGAATCAAACGCTTCTCAGTCAGGCTGCGTTCTTCCGCCAAAGAAGCTCGATCATTCGTCAGCAACACACCGCCGATCAACGCTGAGCTGCCCATTACAAATCTTCGCCGGTCAATTGCGTCGTTCATTTGTCCGGTACTCCAGAGATGGTGGGAACGTGGATCGTTGCACAGATGTATGTCGTTCGGAGCAGGGATTCCACCGTTCTTGAGTTGTTGCCGTTAGCGCATTTCACTTTTTTTCGTAGCGGAAGCCGCCAAGGCTTTCGACCTGTCACTGCCGAAATTCCTGGCGAATTCCGCTACATAACGACCGCGTGATTTTGAAAACTGCTGTAGCGTCAACGGCAGCGTATTCAGGCGTTCACGATGATTCTGATCGGCTGTTAAGGTGCCATCAGCGGGTCGAGAAACCTGTACAACTCCTGAGTCGCCGGGTCGTCGGGTTTCCCAAGCTCGTTATTCAGACGGCTGTGGTTGCTGTCGCGTTTGCCGTAGGATCGTGCCGGAATCTGTGATTCTTTCAGCACGGCTTCGAGACGTCTTGCCTGAGCCCGCGTATCGGGATTTCCTGGAAAGTAAAGAAGCAGAAACGGCGGGATGCCTTTGTCCTTTGCGACGTGGGTCACCGCCGAAAAGTCAATGTGCTTTTCCGGATCGTTTCCAAACTTCTGACGGTGACCGAAGGTATACATCTTTCCGCCGTAGAGTGTCTGACGATGTTCGGCCGTCATGATGATTTTGGGAATGTCATACGTATCGCCATCGACCGGCACACAGCCCCTGAGCACGTCGAACGAAACGCCTTCTTCTTTCAGGTAACGATCATCAGTGCAGATCAGAGCCGCGAGTTGAGCACCAGCGGAATGTCCACCGACGAAGATTCGCTTTGGATCACCGCCATATTTTGCGATGTTTCTATGAACCCAGCCGAACGCTTTTGCGACGTCATGTGTCAGTACATCCATCTCCACGTCCGGCAGCAGGCGGTAATTTGTTGACACGAAGACGAAGCCTCGTTCGGTCAGCACCTGTGGCTTTAGCCCGACATCAGTTTTGTCACCCTGCTGCCACCCCCCACCATGAATCCAGAACATGACGGGAAGGATTTTGTCCGTCGCTTTTTCCGGTGTGTAGATGTCAAGTACATGTCGCTCGTGACCGTTCTGGACGTATGGAATGTCAGCTGTGAGCTTTTGAGCGACGGACACGTCGGCGATGGCGATGAAGCAGAAGATCGTGATCAGTGTTCGATTCATGGAAAATGCTCTTGTTCGAAGTCAGCGGACACGTCCCGATTGTTCCAGGTCAGTACAGCAATTGCATTTCAAGGGACACGGCCTACATGTTGATTTCGTAGCCCTTGCGGTTTTCTCGTGCGAGGAACGAGTTGGCCTGGTTGTCTCCGATGATTTCCCGTTTGGCTGGATCCCACTTGAGTTCGCGGTCCAGGCGCATGGCGATGTTGGACAGGTGGCAGATTTCGAGCATGCGGTTGTGCGACCAGACGTCGGAGACAGGCTGCTTGCGAGCATTCATGCCTTCGATAAAGTTCGCCGTGTGGTTTTGGCTGACTTTACCGCCGTAAACATCTTCGATGGCGCCTTCCGGCAGCGGATTTTCTTTCAGCTCCTCAACAGGTTTGCCCACGATCTTGCCTCGGTTGACGAAGAATCGCCCCTTTGTGCCCTCAAACAGAATGCCGTTGTCACCTTTGCTGGTGATAATCATTTCTACATCGTTGGGCATGTCCACCTGGATCTTGAAGTTCGTGGCCGCGTTGTACTGGTTCTGAACAACCGGGTGACCATCTTTGTACTCGACCGGCAACGTGTATTCGAGCGGCGTCACCTTGCTGGGACCTGTGTCGGTGGCGCCGAGGGCCCAGCAGGCAATGTCGACGTGATGGGCGCCCCAGTCAGTCAGCTTTCCACCGGAATACTCGTGCCAGTTTCGGAAGGCGTAGTGACAATTGCTGTACAGCGGGACGCCGCCACCGTATCCCTTCCGCATTTCCGGGAGAGCTCGGTAATCAACTTTCGGAGCCGGGCCCAGCCATGTTTCCCAGTCGAGTTCTGTGGGAACAGGAGCGACAGGAATGACGGGCGAAGCTACCATGCCGTTGATACCGCACGTCACTTTTTTTACCGTGCCGATGCGTCCATCCTTCACTAATGCAACCGCCTGCAGAAAACGCTGTCCGGATTCGGATCGCTGCATTGTGCCGACCTGGAAGACGCGGCCGGTTTCTTTGACGACTTTCTCAATCAACTTTCCTTCGGCAATCGTCAGTGTCAGCGGCTTTTCACAGTAGACGTCTTTCCCGGCGTACATCGCTTCGACAGCGATTTTTGTGTGCCAATGGTCGGGCGTGGCGATCATGACTGCGTCGATGTCTTTGCGATCAAGGACTTTCCGATAGTCCTTATACGAGTCAGGTTTGCTGCTCTGGCCCTTCTGCACCTTTTCAACGTTTGCCCCCAGCACGTTTGCGTCGACGTCGGCCAGTGCGGCGAAATCGGCAAACTTAAATGACTTGCTGGTAATCGCCCAGCCCTGGTTTCGCAGGCCGATGGTGGCAAACACCGGGCGGTCGTTAGGTGACTGGTAGCCGAAAGCTCGGTTCGTCGATGGGCACAGGATACTGGCTGTCCCTGCGGCGGCGACACCCTGGAGAAAACTACGGCGGGTTGTTTGGTGAGACGTTGACATCGAGCAAAATCCTCGTGGAGAAATGATTCAGAAGTCGGTCAGGCAAAGTGCGGTGAGGAATGGTCGATTGCTGTCGCATTCAGACCGCACCTGCTGAGAAATGTTTCAAAGTGGGGCCACAAATTATAGGCAAAGTCCGCTGCCGAATGCACCTGCACGGCATCTGCGAAGCAGTCGGCTCCGCTGCAGGTGGGTTTGGCAGAGTTGCACGAAACCGTGTCAGCAACGATACTTGCGGCACAGGAAGCACCGGATTCAGGATCCTGTGCCGGTAACGGCGGAGGGGGCGACTTCCCCCTTTCGGACTTGCGAATGCCCGGTGGATTCCATGTTGAACCCAGCGGGCATTTTGCTTTCATTCACCGCAGGAATAAGATGTTTCGGGCAATAAGCAACAATCTGGCGTTCTTTCGCCAGTTTCGGCAGCGGTTTGAAACCACCGGCGCGATTGCGCCCAGCAGCCGATTTCTGGCCAAATCGATGACTCGATTTCTGGCCGCTCGAGGCTCCGACCCCGTCCGAGTGCTGGAGATCGGGCCCGGCACCGGGCCGGTGACACAGCGGGTTATTCCACTGCTGAAAGACGGCGACCGGTTCGATATTGTGGAGCTGAACGAGTCGTTTGTGGAAATCCTGAACACTCGGTTCCAGCAGGACAAGGCATGGCAAAAGGCGGCTCCCCTTTCCGAAGTCCACCAGTTGCCGATTCAGGAGTTTCAGCCGGACCAGAAATACGATTTTGTGATCTCAGGGTTGCCGCTCAATAACTTTCCGGCGGATCTGGTGGAATCCATCGCGGACACGTATTTCAAATTGCTGAAACCAGACGGAGTTCTCAGCTACTTCGAATACATGTACGTGCGGCCCGTCCGCAAAGTCGTCACTCGCGGGGATGAGAAGGTTCGCATCACACGCATCGACGACATCATGCAGGGGCATTGTGATCGTCACCGCATTCAACGCGACAACGTCTGGGTCAATATCCCGCCCGCATGGGTCCAACACCTTGCCGGAGGTCGGGAGACCCGACAGGACGATGGCGTGGAAAGCTGACAGGGTTTCGTACGTTGCACCGCCGAGGTTGTGAGACCCGTGGGCAGTGCGGTAGTACGTTCGGTGCGATTCGTTTGTTATGAGAATTCAGCGAAGTCGAGCGTGGCGAAGTAGTCGTCGTAAGTTTCTGCTCGACGAATCTGTTTTACGTCACCGTTTTCCTGCAGCAGCAATTCGGCGCTGCGGAGTTTTCCGTTGTACTGGAATCCCATGGCGTGGCCGTGGGCTCCGGCATCGTGGATGACCAGCAGGTCATCGCGATCGATTTCCGGTAAAGCTCGACCGACTGCGAATTTGTCGTTGTTCTCGCACAATGAGCCGACAACGTCGACGACTTTATCGTGCGGAGCGTCTTCCTTGCCGAGCACTGTGATGTGGTGATATGCACCGTACATTCCCGGACGCATCAGGTTGGCCATGGATGCATCAACGCCCACGTAGTCGCGGTAGATCTGCTTATGGTGAATGCACCTGGTGACCAGATAGCCGTGGGGGCCGGTGATCATGCGTCCGTTTTCCAGGACAACTCGCAACGGGTCCAGGCCGGCCGGCACAATCATTTCGTCGTACAACGCATGGATTCGGTCACCAACCGCATTCAGATCCACAGCCTCGTCTTCGGGGCGGTAAGGAATGCCGATGCCGCCACCGAGATTTACGAATTCGATTCTTACATCAAGCTGCTGAAGAATTCGAGTGGCCAGATCAAACAGCATGCGGGCGGTTTCCACAAAGAAGCTGCCGTCCAGTTCGTTTGAGGCCACCATCGTGTGCAGGCCGAACCGCTTGACGCCACGTTCCTTAAGAATCCGGTAACCTTCGAACAGCTGATCTTCCGTGAAACCGTACTTGGCCTCTTCCGGCTTGCCAATGATGACGTTGCCTTCCCGGGCAGTGCCTGGGTTGTAGCGAAAGGAAACCAGCTCCGGCAGACCCAGGTTCTGGTCCACAAAATCGATGTGCGTGATGTCGTCCAGGTTCAGGACTGCGCCCAGATCCTTTGCCGCCTGGAATTCGAAGACAGGAGTATTGTTGGATGTGAACATGACCTGTTCGCCGCGCAGGCCGATTTTCTCACACAGCATGAGCTCCGCCTTGCTTGAGCAATCACCGCCCAGGCGTTCCTGTTTGACGATACTCATGATGTGCGGGTTCGGAGTCGCTTTGACGGCGAAGTAGTTGCGGAACCCGTTGCACCATGAAAAAGCGGAATTCAGACTGCGGCAGCTTTCCCGAATTCCTTTTTCGTCGTACAGATAGAACGGCGTAGGGAAGTCTTTGGCGATCGCGCGAATGGTGGCTTCGCTGAACGGGAGGGGCTTGGGGTTAGTCATGTTTTATTGACAACGGTGATGATTGATGAAAGTCGAACGTGCGTACTCTAGTGCTTTGTTAACACCAAAAACGGGGGTTGCGCTTTGTTCGGATTCGTTTAACGGTGAGCCGGAGGCGTCGGCTTATCGGGCCAAATCGAAGTCGCCTACGGCTTGCCGTTAAACGAACCAACCCCGGAACTAAAGCTTGACGACGCACGAGTTGCCTTTGACGCTGGTGCGTCGCATGTTTCGGACCGCAGTTTGGGGCTGAGGTTCACTCAATTCAACTGCCGTGCCGGCAATTTCTGGAGTTCGCGTTTTCGGGACGGTGGCTTCGGAATAGGCGTATTCTCAACCTCATTTCGCCAATGTCCAGAAGTCTGAGGGCGGCGTGGAACGGAATTCAAGCCACGTTTTCAGCACGGGATGTTCGAAGGCCAGTCTTGCGGCATGTAGCGCGTGGCGTTTCGTCGTCGGCAGCTCACCCACAAGCCGGGGTGCTTTGCGGATAATACCGTGAGGTCCGTAGAATTCATCGCCAACGACGGGGTGGCCGACTTCGGCAAGATGCACGCGAATTTGGTGATTACGGCCGGTGTGCAATTCACACTCCATCACTGTGTATGTCCCACAGCGTTCCTGCACCATCACGTCGGTTCTTGCAGACCGCGGTTTCATGGCCGTTGGCTTCGCCGACATCAACACGCTGTTGTTCCCTGGTTGCTGGCCGATCGGCAATTCAATCCGCTGAGCATCGAAGTCGGGATCACCCTCTACCAGAGCGACGTAGGATTTCGACGTCCGTCCCTTCTCGAAATCAATGGCCAGCGTGCGATGACTCATGTGTTCCTTCGGCACGACCAACAATCCGCTGGTCATGCGATCGAGACGATGGATGATACCCGGGCGAAGCAGGCCCCTGACCGGTGACAGCGAATCCAGGTGGTGCTGAATCGCGTTGACCAAAGTGTCATATTGATAGTCACCGACGGGATGTGCGATCAGTCCCGCAGGTTTATCGACAACGATCAACCACGGGTCTTCGTAAACAATGTTTAGTGGGATTGGTGACGGTGTCAGCAACTTGTCCGGTGGTTCAATCAGACGCAGGCACACTTTCTGGCTGCGAAATACTCGCTGATCCGTTGCTGCCCTGACATTATTGACCAGCACTGCGCCGCTGCCCACCATGCGGCTAAGTCGCCAGCGCGTGTAGTTGCGCAGGTGCTTCGACAGGAACGAATCGACACGCACGCCGGACAGGTACGGCTCAACAACGAACTCAAACTGCTGTACAGACGTGTGAAAAAGTCCCTTAAAAATGTGACGGTCGGAGATCCGGCGAAATCGCTCGGTGACCCGCTTCTCATGATATGCCTCTGGCATCATACTATTCGGCCACATCAATCCACGCCATCCTGAGCCAGACAAATCGATTCGATATGATGGTGAGACGTGGTGACACCGGCCGCGACAGGTGTAAACGTGCTGCTTCAAACAGAAAACGCGGGCCGCACGACAATAAGACGAGGATTGGTTACGCGAGTCCAGAGGAATAGAAGATAAGGTTGCCATGAAGCTCTCCATTTCGGCCGCATTTGTCCTGCTTTGTCCATTGACTGTCGTAGCTGATCCGCCAGCCTCTGCGCGAATTCTGGATGCTGTGCTACACCACGTCCGCAACGGGTCAGACCGTGAATGGTCAGAATTCGCCGACACGCCTCAGTCCTCGAGTTACCAGCTGAACTTCGAGGCCAAAGCGAACGACAGCGATACAGCGCTACGAATTGTTCAGCATGATGTTAAGCAACTGTGGAAGATTGAGCTGAACGGTACGAATCTTGGTCGGCTGTACCGGGATGAGAATGCCATCGTTGGGTTCTGGCCGATTCCGAAGTCGACGCTGATCGATGGTCAGAACACGCTGCACGTATCGACTACGTCAAAGACCAGCGACGACATTCGTATCGGTGAAGTGGCCATCTATGCCCGGCAGGAAACAGACGTTTTGAGTGAATGTCGCGTGACCGTTGTCGTGCAGGACGAATCGACACACCAGCCGACACCGTGCCGAATCACCATTCTTCATGACGGCCGGCTGATGGCTCTGGGAGCACGATCCAACGATCACATGGCCGTGCGGCCCGGCGTGATTTACTGCAAGGGCACGGCAGACTTCGGTCTGCCAGCCGGATCATACGAAATTATCGCCGGTCGCGGCCCGGAGTACAGCATTGATGCCCGTTTGCTGACAGTCACCGCCGGAAAGCCTCAGACGCTGCAGCTTTCGATCAAACGCGAAGTGCCGACGATCGGTTTTGCGGCGTGTGACACGCATGTGCACACGCTGACTCATTCCGGTCATGGCGATTCCACGGTTCGCGAACGCATGCTGACGCTGGCTGGAGAAGGAATCGAATTTCCGATCGCTACGGATCACAACGTTCACATCAACTACGAAGAACTGGCCCGCGAACTGGGCGTCCGAGATTTCTTTACGCCGGTCATCGGCAACGAAGTGACGACAAAGATCGGGCACTTCAACGTGTTTCCCGTAGCGTCGGCAGACGTACCGATACCCAACCACAAGGCCGACAACTGGAAGGACATATTCGCCAGCATCTACGCCACTGCCGATGTCAAAGTCGCAATTCTGAACCATCCGCGAGACATTCACAGCAACTACCGTCCCTTCGGACCGGAACATCATCTCGCGGCGACAGCGACAAATCTCGACGGCTGGGATCTGACGGCGAATGCGATGGCGATCGTCAATTCCGGTGCCCAGCAGACAGACATGATGCAGCTTGTGCACGACTGGATGTCGCAACTCAACGCCGGGCGACGCCTGACACCGGTTGGCTGCAGCGACTCGCACGACGTGGCTCGTCACTTTGTCGGCCAGGCCCGCACCTACATTCGCTGCGATGACGCAGATGTCGGAAAAATCGACGTCGATTCTGCGGTCAATAATTTCCTTGCCGGACGGGTGACCATCGGCTGCGGACTGTTCGCCGATATTCGCGTCAATGGAACGACAGGCCCCGGAGACACCGTTGAAAAATCGAAGCAGTATCACGTGGATGTCGATGTGCGAGGTCCGTCGTGGATGAAGGCGGATGAAATTGAGATCTTTGTCAACGGCCATTCTGTCCGCACGTTCGAATTGCAGCCTGCTGGCCGGTCAAAACCTGGGGTGAAAGCCATGTTTGAAATGCAGCTGCCAATTTCGGCCAGCCAGGATGCCTTCGTGGTGGCAGTTGCCCGCGGTCCGGGCGTTAGAAAACTGCACTGGCCCATTGCCAAACCTTACCAACCAACGTCGACCGACTGGACGCCGACGTTTATGGCAGTTACCGGCGCGGTCTGGATCGATGCGGACGGTGACGGAAAAGTTACGTCAGCCAAACAGTATGCGACTGAGATCTGCACTGCTGCCCGTTACAGCAGTGGCCGTGTGTTTGAACGACTCAAGGATTTTGACGCGGCGGTGGCTGTTCACGTCGCCGAACTACTGATGACTGACAGCCCGGACACATTCGTTTCCGGAGTTCTGCGTGGCTCCCGCAAAAGCAGTCCCGTCGTCCGTGCCGCATTTGAAAACTTTTACGAATCGTGGCAACAATCACAGCGTGCTCGTGCCGGTGCATCCGTCGCGACCGGTCTGTGATCTCTGGGGATGTAATGAGTTACAGTATTGTTGGTGTCATCGGGCACATTGATCATGGAAAAACATCGTTAGTCGCTGCGCTGACGGGTGTCGATACGGATACTCATCCGGAAGAAAAACGTCGAGGCATCACGATTGATCTGGGTTTCGCCTCGTTTACCGAAGGCGATCATCAGTTCGCTTTGATTGACGCCCCAGGACACCAGAAGTACGTCGGCAACCTGCTGGCCGGTGTGTCTGGCATTGATATTGGGCTGCTGGTTGTCGCTTGTGATCAGGGAATCCAGGAGCAGACGCTGGAACACGCCTCGATTCTACAGATGCTGGGTGTCAGGCGGTTGATGGTGGCGCTGTCACGAATCGACCTTGCAACCAGCGCTGCTCAGGCAGAACTGAGGGAAGACCTGGAGCTGTTTTTGGATGACTTCGGCTTTACCGATGTTCCCATGGTTCCCGTATCGCCGGTAAAGAACCTGGGCATCGACGACTTGAAGACGCAGTTATGCGACTTTGCCGACAGTCTTGAGGAACGGTCTACGGGTGATTATTTTCGAATGCCGGTCGATCGTGTGTTCAGTATGCCGGGGCGTGGGTGTGTCATCGCGGGCACTGTCTGGAGCGGAACGATTCAGGCCGGCGACAATCTGGAACTGGCCAATTCCGGTGAACTTGTCCGAATCCGCGAGGTCGAGGTTCATGGCGAAGCCGTTCTGTCCTCAAAGGTCGGACACCGCACGGCACTGAACGTGACCGGCGTCTCTGCCAACGACGTGCAGCGTGGCGATGAACTGATTCAGCCCGATGTTTTCTGCAAGGGGCGACATCTGCTGGTCGAAATCAGAACGTTCAAAGATTCTCCGGAAATCAAATGTCCGGCAACGCTGCAACTGCATATTGCCGCCGCTGCATGCAGTGCACGGATTACCGGAGTGCGACGTCTGCAGCCGTCACAGTCGAACGTGGTTGTGGTGGAAACGGACAGTCCCGTCGTCGCCACCTACGGTCAGAAGTGCCTGTTTCGGCTACCATACCCCGTTGGCACGGTCGGTGGTGCCACAGTTCTGGCAACGCTGGACGGTGGCACAAAGCGGTCACGAAAACTGATCGAACTTGGCGAAAAGATCGCCATGTCCAACGCCGCCGAACGTCTGATTGTCTGGACCGACTTCCTGGGCGAAGTCGAACCGACGGCTTCGTGGTGTGAATTGCAGCTGGGGATCACGTCAGGTGAGCAGAAAGCCGTGATCGCGGAGGCACTGGAAACCGGCAGTGTCATCAAACTGGCGGGTTCGCCCCGTTTGGTTTCCACGGCAACCATCGACCGTATTAAACGCTACATTGTAGAACTGTTAACACGGCGGGCTGAAGAGTCTCACGATGCATGGTCAGTTGAAGAATCGGTCGTGCAGCAGGCGAAAGCATTCGGATCTCCCGAATTGATTCGCCTGTCGCTGAAATCACTGATCGACACCGGAAGTCTTGTGCGTCTGGGTCGGATGGTGGCCGCTGCGACTGATGAAAACTCACTCTCCAAACGCCAACAGGCTCGCATGGAGCAGATCGTCAAGCTGTTTGATGGTAACCGCTCGCCACCAACCACAAAAGACATCGCGGCACAGCTGGACCTGACACTCGACACAGTGACGTCGCTGTCTCGATTTGCTGTGCAGACCGGAATTCTGCTGGATACCGGCAACGGTCTGCTGATCTCGAATCAGGTTTTTAGAGAGCTGTGCGACGACCTGAACGACATGTTTGCGACCAATTCAGAACTTTCCGTTGCTGAGATTCGAGATGGCTGGCAGGTCACTCGCAAGCACGCGATACCCTTCCTCGAATTCTGTGACAAAATGAACGTCACCAATAGAAAAGAGAACGTCAGAATCGCCGGTTCGGCACTGGGGCAGTTCGTATCTGAATCTCTGCCGTAAGCAATTCCCTGGTGGACGATCGCCTTTGTCTTCTTATGGTTCGAACGGCTGCTGCGAAATGCGTTTGTGTTCTCTTCCCGCTACAATGCGTCGGACGGGATATGTTTGTGGTTGCCATGCGCGGATACGATTGCTGCTGAACATCCTGTTCTCGTTTCGTGATGATTCCGCAAGGAGAAAAACCCAATGATTCCACGTCGCATTTCTGCGATCTGCATGTTCGCTCTGGTTGTGTTTCCGATGGCAATACCCGGCCCGGTGATTGCTGCGGAGCACCCCAACATCGTCTACATGCTGGTGGATAACTGGGGTTCGGGTGACATCAGTATCCAGGGTGGCACGGTGCAAACGCCGAACATTGATCAGTTTGCGAGGTCGGGATTTCGGTTCACCAATTTTAATGTGCAAAACCAGTGCACGCCCACACGGTCGGCGATCATGACCGGCCGCCTGCCCATCCGCTCAGGTACGCAAAAGGTCGCCGCGCCGGGTGAACCTGACGGCATGGCCCCGTGGGAATACACAATCGCCGAGCTTCTTTACGATGCGGGCTATGCCACTGCCCTGTATGGCAAATGGCATCTGGGCTCCAGGCCGGGGCGTATGCCCAATGATCAGGGGTTTGGTGAATGGTGGGGGATCAACGAAGGCTCGAATGCGGCCGCCTACACCAGTACACCTCAGTTCGATCCAGAAGTCGCAGACGTCCCACACTTCTGGACCGGAGTTCGAGGCCAACCGTCAACCACTACCGATGTTTATGACAAGCCTGCCAAGGCGTCGATGGACAGCAAGTCGACGGCAAAGGCAATCCGTTTCATTCAAGCTCGTTCCCGGAGCGACAGTCCGTTCTTCGTCTATGTCGGGTTTACTCATTTTCATCCACCATGGGGCGTGCATTCCGACTTCGACAACAGGTCCGGGGCAGGGGTCTACGCTGATACGAAACTTGAAGTTGATCACAACGTCGGGCAAATTCTTGATGCCATCAAAACAGCAGGTGCTGCTGACAACACCATTGTGATTCTCACCGGAGACAACGGTGCCGCCAATTACCCTTCACCCGGTCTGGTGACGGGAGAAGTGGGAGGATCGAACGGTCAATGGCGAGGTGGTCTGAGCACGGCGTACGAGGGAGGCATGCGAACGCCCGCCATGATTCGCTGGCCCGGCAGGATTCCTGAAGCAGTCGTGTCAGACGAGATCATCGCAGACCTGGACTGGCTGCCAACGATCGCTCACCTTATCGGCCAGGAAAAACGCATCCCGACGGATCGACCAATCGATGGCATTGACCAGAGCGACTTTATGCTGGGGCGTAAACCGAAATCCAATCGGGAACATGTTGTTACTTACGTTGGCGACACCGTATTTGCCGTCAAATGGAGGAGCATGAAGGTCCATTTCGCAGCGGCAGAGGGTACTCATTCCGTTGTTCACACGTTTACGTTTCCACAGGTTTTTGACATCAAGGAAGACCCTAAAGAAAGCTTCGAGCTTTGGGGAAACGAGGGTTATGCCCACGCATGGGTCATGCAGCCAGTGTCAAAGATTCTGACGGACCTGAAAAAGAGTATGGGCAAGTACCAAAACATTCAGCCGGGGCAGGACTTTCGAGGGTACCAATAGGACGAAGCGGAAGCAGGTCAGCGTTGAGGCAGTAAGAGCCGATTTCGAACTGCTCGATCCGGACGTCACTTTCGACCGACTGCGCGAGACAATTCAGGCACAGCAACCCTGAAATCCGGACAGGAAGATTCCATTCTCGATCCGGTATTGATCGTGAAATCCTAACCATTCAACGACCAAATCCCCTGCCGCAGGAACTGCAGGAAACAACAGCAGCCACCGGGCGAAACGGATCAGTCGAGTCCGCCGAGCCGTTGCAGTCTTCATGTCTCAGGAATGCCTGTTCGCGGTATCGGGGGCCGGCTGCCTCGGGCCAGGCGTTGAGGATCCATCAACGTCTCTGGCTCCGAGTTCTGAGTACGTGGATGTTCGCTTTCCGAGCAAATGATCTTTGCCAGTCTGTCATGTCGTTGCCATTGCAGATGCCTCCTCCCCAAGAGCAATCATTGCATGAGGCCATGGAAATGTGCCGCCACATGGCGACGCGACCGTATAAGCGGCGCAGTTGCGCGAAGCATCAGTGTGCCGTCAATGAAAGCGGGAAAAGTGCTTTGCCGCGCCCGCCGGATGTGACGACCTAACTCCTGGACCGTTCTCCTGTGCATTTGCGGAATACGCTACAGTCGGGCTCCGCCGGGAAAACGAGTCGCATGCGAGAAAGGAAACGTGCTGATGACCGACGACAAATATCTGCTGCTGAAAATGCACCCCTGTTCGCAAGGACTTAACGACGAAGCTGTACGTGAAATCTCCGAACACTGTGAACTGTTGAAAATTGATTCGGGAGAGTACGTGCATCGCGCCCATCAGCCGTTTGATTCCGTTTTTCTGCTGGTGCACGGCCGGATCAAACAATCCCTGATTGACGGACAGGGAAATGTCATGCTGCAGCGGTACCAGACAGCGGGCGGTCAAATTGGCGCATTGGCGGCCGCTCTGGGCGAGCCGTCACCGGTCAACATGATCGCCGAAGAACCGACCACGTTACTAAAGCTGAACTATCAGACAATCATCGAATTGACCCGGCAATACGAGGTGTTCCGAGCCAATTTCTCCCGGCTGATCGCGGACTCAGTGCGGACCATGTTGTTGAAAGACCGAAGGCAGAAGAAACCGGTGCTGGTCGCCATCTTTCACCAGTCACCGGCGACCCGGCCGCTTACGCGTCAATTGATTAAGCGATTGAAGGACCTGGGTGAAAATCCGTGCGTTCTGAACGATCAGACGGACTGGCAGCCGATGGAAGACGTTGCCTGGTCCGAGACGGTGTTGCACTTGTGGAACAGGACGTTCGCGAGCAGGTGAGCCTGTGGTCGGATTCCAGTCGCATTTTTATCGATGTCGGTTCGGCCCACGATACGGTCAAGGCCTCGAATGTGGTTGAGTTTTGCGACAAGGTGTTTTGGTGTGTCACGCCAGACAACTGGAAAGAATCTGTCAATCGACTCAATGCCATTGAAGAGCGTGCTCCTGGTTGGCGCGACAAAATCAACATCGTGTGGCTGCTGGATGATGGCAGCCAATGGGCCCCCTTGGCGCCGGAGTTCGAAGGGCTTGCCAAGCGGGATTACAAGATTTCATTTGATGAACCGGACACGAATCAGAATCGCGCCCTGGTGAACGGAATTGAACGAATTGTGCATCAACTGAGGAGCGTCAGGATTGGCGTTGCTCTGGGAGGCGGGGCAGCCAGAGGCATGACCCATTCGGCCGATGCTTAAGGTGCTGGAGCAAAACGGAATCATTGTGGACATGATCGCCGGAACCAGTGCCGGAGCGATGACCGAAATCCTTTACGCATCCGGAATGTCGGCTGACTATACTGCACAAAGTTTCGTTAAGGATCTGACGCCCTCGTGGTTTTTTCGCCACATTCCCCGTGGCGGACATTGGTATTTGCTGTACAAGTATCGACGTGGTCTATTTGATCCAATGCAGCGTAAATATCTGCAGGAAAGTCAGTTGCAGCAATTGCCGATTCCGGTGCACTCCATCACGGTGGACCTGGTGAGCGGCAATCCTGTCGTGCGCGAACGAGGCGATGCAGTCCACGCCATCACGGAAAGCATCAATCTGCCCGTTCTTTCTGCGCCTATCAATCGAGATGGCATGGCGTTAATTGATGGAGGCATTGTTAACAATGTTCCCGCTGACGTGCTGGTGTCGAAGGGATGCAACTTTATTATCGCTGTCAGCGTTACCGCAAAAATGGAGCAGGTTTTTGCCAGCAACGACTCTTCGATGTCCACGGCAAACATGAAATCCGCGTCGACACTTCAGACGATCCTTCGTACCTACGTGGTGCAGAACGTCAACATGAATTCTGTCGGCGTTCAGCCAGCGGATTTTGTCATTGAGCCGGACGTGACTGAATTAGACATTACGGAGTTCATGCGAACTGACGAGATCTCCGAAATCGGTGCGCGTTCCGCCGAAGATGCTGTTCCACAGCTAAGGAAGCTGCTGGAACAGGTCGATTGTCAGCTCTTCGCGACTGACTGAAGTCATGTTGGCCACGCTGCCCGAAGGAGCTTCCCGTGCTTCTCAGAAGAATCGCAATTATTTGGAAAGTAGCGCGCTGATCAGGTGCAGTTCGTAAAGGCCCGGGAGTACGTCGACGCGACGGGGATTCATTCACCGCGACATCAAGCCTGTGAATCTCTGTCCCCCGCACGACACTCTGAACTCCTTCTTCGGCGTTGAGTTTAAACCTGCGGGGCAAGCGGGCTGTTGAATTACTTCAATGGCGACTCGAGCGTTTTTGGATTCCGG
>JAPYTO010000121.1 GCA_029941865.1 Fuerstiella sp.
AGGTGCCGGTGCTTCGTCTTATTGCATCATCGAACAGGGGCGAGTCGACCAGATTCTGCAGTCGAACGCCGCGAACCGCCGCTTGATTTTCGAAGAAGCGGCCGGAATCAGTCGTTTTAAGCAGCGTCGCAACGAGGCTGAACGCAGACTGGAACGCGTCGAGCAAAACCTGCTGCGACTGACGGACATCGTTGACGAAGTGGAATCGCAGGTCAGCGCTGTACGCAATCAGGCCAAGCGGGCGATGCGGTTACGCAAGGTGTCGACCGAGCTTGAGAAACTCTGGGTCGGCATGGTAGCGGACGACTTTCGGCGCCAGTCAATGGTCCGAGAGAACCTGACAAAGACCAAAGATGAAGCGTCGACGCATCTGACGGAAATGCGTGAGCGGCAGCAGCGGGCGGAACGAGAGTTAGCGGATGCGGACCAGGCGCTGGCAGTCGTCGATGACGAATTGCGCGAAGTGGAGCACAGTCGGGCGGAACTTCGCAGTCGAATTGCCAGCCTGGAAACAACATTGCGGCACCATGCCGGTCGTGAGTCGGAACTACAGTCCGAGGGGCTGCGTCTGACGCGTCAACAGTCGTTGATGGATGGACGCGTCGCCGAAGCGGAAAAAGAAGAGGAGCATCTGAACAACGTCCTGACCCTGGAACAGAAGCGTTTCACCGAACGAACGGCAGAACAGGAAGGCGGAGCGAAACGGATGCACGAACTGCACGCCTCGCTGGATACCGCACAGGCGGGCATTCAGGAGTCCCGCAATCAGCTAATTGAACAGAACCGACAGAACTCCGAATTTGCGACGCAGTTGGGTGGTTTGCGCCATGAACAGCAGTCTCTGCAGCAGCGTCGCAACGAGTTATTGGAGGCTCATGAAGTTCTGACTGCTGAAATTGCAGATCTTGAGCAGCAACTGACGAAACAGCATGAGTTGCAGGAAACGGCACAGACCGCTCTGCACGCGGCCGAGGAATTCGGTGACCGTCTGCTGTCCGAGCGTGATGACCTGCTGAATGAGCAGTCCCTGTCCCGTGATTCTCTGGCCGAACTGCGCGAGCAACGCAGTGCAGCAGTCGCCAGAAAGACGGTCCTTGAGGACCTGGAAGACCGTCAGGAAGGATTTGGCCTCGGTGCCCGGGAGATTCTGAAGCGTGCGGAAGAAGGCTCGTCCGAACCGTGGAGTCTGATTCGCGGAAGCGTGGCCGACCTGCTGGACGTTGACATGGAAAACGCCGCACTGCTGGAAGTCGCGCTGTCGGGCAGAGCTCAACTGCTGGTGATTGACCGGTTGTCGCCCCTGATTGATTACTTGAACTCCGGTCGCTGCCAGATTACAGATCGAGTCGGCTTTGTGTCGCTCGAGGATAGTGGACCGGTCGTCGCCCCTGAGAAAAAATCGACCGACGATCAGGGCACAGCAGGTCGCTCGAGTGCCGGCGACGCGGCAACAGGCACGCCATCGAATCCGACATGGAGCGGTGATCTGGCTCTGGGCATGTTCGGAGACAACTGGCTTGATTCTGACTTCGGGCCTTCTGTCAGTGACGAATTTGTACCGGAACTTAGTGTCACGTGGGTCGACGAAAACGGTGAGATACCGATCGCAAAGTCCGTGTTTTCTTCAACAGATCTGCGAATTGTCAGTCTGGTTGGCAAGCCGGGTGTGATCGGTCGAGCCGACAGTTTGGCGCGATCACCCAGACATATTCCCACACTGGCTTCACAGTTGCTGGCGGATACATGGGTCGTGCAGTCCCTTAACGATGCCCTGCGTCTACAGAAGGAAGTGGGAGACAATTACAGGTTCATTACACTGCAGGGAGAATTGGTTGAAAAAGACAGCACGCTGTTCACGGGCAGCGTGCGCAGTGAATCTGCCGTAGTATCCCGCAAAAGTGAATTGCGGCGTTTGAAAAACGAGCTGCATCGCATTGAACACCTTGTCTCCGAACGTGACATTCGGTTGCAGAAGCTTGTCACTTTCATTGAACTGGCCGACGACGAACTGCAGACGGGTCGGGATAACGTTAATCGTTGTACTGCGGAACTCAGGACACACCAGCAGTCGGAGGCAGAATTGCAGCAGGCCGTGAACGCCGATCGGGCCAATGACAGAAAGCTGACGGACCAACTGGGTTCGTTAGGTGCAGCCATAGCTGCGCTTGAGGAACAAATAGTCGAAGGCGGCACCGCACAGGAAGCTGCGGACAAACAGTTCCAAAATCTTCAGGAACAGATTGCAGCGGCAGAGCGTGATTTGGCGGAAGACCGCAGGCAGGTCGACATTCTGAAGAAAGGCAGGACGGAAGCGGACCTCGAACTCACTCGTTCAGAAGAGCGGCTGTTGGGGATTCGTGACGCAGTCGGACGGCTGGAAGACGATCTGCAGCAACGCAGACTTCAGCAGCAGGAAGCCGCCCGGCGTCTGAAGGTGGGCACAGAGCGACTGGCCGAGTTAAACCTGAGCCAGCTGAACGTCAATGCGGAGACCTCGGAGTTGCGGGTTTACGACGATCAGCTGACAACCCGGATCATGGAGCGAAGCGATACCCGCCGGTTACTGCGGCAACATCGGCAGGATGCTACAGCTGCTGAGCAGCAGGCTCGCCTGACCTGCCGTCAGCACGAAACGATGTTTCATGAAGCAGAGGTGAAGATCAATGCGATCAATCATCAACTTGAGACCTCGGCCGAACGCATTCAGGATGAGTTTCAAATCTCAGTTGAAGAGGCTGTTGCATCCGGACGTTCGGCTATCGCGGTCTGGCTGACCGAACAGGCTCACGTCGCTGATGGCTCAGGAACCGGTCGTTCCGCGCACAGCGACGGTGACGAACAGGATGATGCGAAGTCCGACGATGCAGACTCATCTGACGAAGCGGAAACGGACAGTGAAGAATACCAGTTCGACGAACCGGTCGAATTCACCGTTGACGACGCGCCCGTTCAGCAGATTCTGCGCGATGACGAACGGTACGACACGTTGCGCGTTTCCGTGGATGACCGCGTCGGGCAGCTTCGAAGACAGCTGAAGAAGATCGGTAACGTCGGTACGGAAAGCCTGGACAACCTGAACGAGCTGGAAACTCGCTTTGGCCGACTGCACTCACAGTTAAAGGATCTGGAAGCCGCTCGTGACACCTTGGTTGACATGGTGCGGCAGATCAATGTCGAGAGTCGCCGAATGTTCGAGGAATCCTTCGAATGCATCCGCGGGCACTTTCGCGAACTGTTCCGGCGGCTGTTCGGTGGAGGCGAAGCGGATGTCATCCTGGAAGATCCCGAAGACGTGCTGGAATGTGCCATTGACGTCGTCGCGCGGCCGCCCGGCAAGGAATTACGCAGCATTTCCCTGCTCAGCGGTGGAGAAAAGACAATGACCGCAGTCGCACTGCTGCTGTCGATTTTCAAAAGCCGACCGAGTCCGTTCTGCATTCTGGACGAAGTTGATGCCGCTCTGGACGACGCCAATATCGGGCGCTTTGTCGGTTTGCTGAAAGATTTCCAGCAGGAGACTCAGTTCATCATGATTACCCATCGCAAGCCAACCATGGCAGTCATCGATGTTCTGTACGGTGTGACGATGGAGGAGTCGGGGATCTCAAAACGATTGGTTGTCCGATTTGAAGAGATCGACGACAAAGGCAACTTCATGCCGCGGCGCAGTGGTCAAAGTCGCGCAGCGTGATCAAATTCCGGATTGAATTCGCGCACGGTGCTCAGCTTCCGGTGTCAGATGGCAAGCGGTCTTCGCGCTGAGCGGCAGCGGCCCGACCCGCATGCACTGCATAATTGCAGCGAACAGTGGCCACCCCCGCAGAATTCCAAAGAAAAGTTTGCATCCGAATGCACCGCCAGTTTCGGGTGGGGAGACTGCGTTGACCTTGCCGGTCTGGTCATCTGAGAACGATGGCAGGGACTGGATGGCGACAGATTGTGCCCGCAACTCCGTGAATGCGAGTTATGAAGAAGATAGGCAAGTCTTACAGCAGGTGGTTCTGCTCCAGGTGTTGCTTGTGTGTCAGACGGCAGTCTGTGCAGCGCTGTTAAGAAGCTTAAAGTCGGCGCTACCGGATTGACGAAAAACTTCTCAGACGAATGTCACCTGTTGTGGCAGTGAGCAACCCGATGCTCATTGCAGGGAGGCCAGGAACATGACCGGCTCGTTCGTCAAGGGGGGATAATCAGATTCGACCGTGCAGAATGGATTCTGTCTGTGTGGTTGCGCGTCTTTTAATTAAGTCGTGTGATCCTCGATCTCTGATCGTCCTTCCGTCCCAATGTGTCATGTGATGACACAGGGTTGCCCGCACGCAGCTCAAATTGGACCCCTGTCACTTCCCCGACCCGTAATCTGATTGCGGTCACACGACGTTCTGATTTATTGGACTTGTTCCGGCAAATCGTCCGCAGTTGGACAGTAGGGGGTGACGATTCGGTTTCTCAGGATGGGAAGCCGGGTTGTGAAGTGAGAATTGATTGGAGAGCCCGCCCATGAAAACGATCTTCACTACTGGACAGGTAGCTAAGATCTGTAAAGTTGCCCCGCGAACGGTCTCGAAGTGGTTCGACTCCGGACGACTTCGCGGCTATCGAATTCCTGGTTCACAGGATAGGCGCATTCCACGCGAACATTTGATTCGCTTCCTTAAGGAACATGGAATGCCTCTTGGTGAACTGGAAGACGAAGCGATGGGTAAGATATTGTTGGTTGGATCAGACGGCATGACTCGTTCGAGTCTTGACGAAATGATGGCCAATGATGACTTTAAGATCGAAACTGCCTCTAGTGGATTTGAAGCCGGAATCCAGGCCGAGTCTGTGCACCCCGATTGCGTGGTGGTAGACTTTGTTATGGGCCGCGAAGAAGCTTTGATGATCGCCCAGAATCTCAAGAAGAACGGTGAGTACGAAGAAACCGTTTTGATTGGACTTCTGAGTGATGAAGACAATGCGTCCGGTTTCGACCGAACCGTCTTCAACGAAACGTTCCGAAAACCGTTCGACGCAGCGTTGCTGGCCGAACGAATTCGAACGCTCGTAAACCGCAGAAAGCAGCTGGCCTAGTCAGCTGACAAGGCAAAGCACTGTTCGCAGTGCCGACCCTGGAAATCTGCCATCAAGAAGTTTGTTCTTTCGGGAATGAGCTTCTGATGGCATTTTTTTTTGCATAAATTGCGGGCCGGGCGCAAATTCTCAATTGAACGTCGCTGGCCGCAACCAGGTGATGTTCAGCGTTCTGTCGCGTAGCCTT
This sequence comes from Fuerstiella sp., assembly GCA_029941865.1. Lineage (GTDB taxonomy): Bacteria > Planctomycetota > Planctomycetia > Planctomycetales > Planctomycetaceae > Fuerstiella. The sequence goes on from JAPYTO010000121.1 coordinate 5,258, forward strand.
CGCCGTTCAGTGCCGCATCAGGTAAGCCGTGCCTGAATGTCAGGTTATCAGATGCTGGAACGTTGCCCCACGAAAAGGCGATTCGGCACGATGCTGAACTCGGCGGCAAGTAGATTTACGACTCAGTTAAACACTGGTCAATTTCTTTAAGCACTTCGCCGATCGATTTGTGAATCACCCAGTCGGCCAGATTATCCTGTGGTGTTTCGTCTCGGTTGATGATAACCAGATTCGCACCGTTCTGTTTTGCCAGTCGCGGCAGACTGGCAGCCGGTTCGACGACCAACGACGAACCCATCGCGAAATAAAGATCCGCGGTTGAACTCAACTGAATCGCTTCTTCCAATACGTCCTCGGAAAGTTGTTGGCCAAACGAAACGGTCGCGTGCTTCAGCAGACCGCCGCATGCCGGGCAGCCTGGCACTCGATCGTCGGCCAGAAACTTTTCAACCATTTCGGCAGCAGGGAATCGTGCGTTGCACTCCAGGCACATGATCTTCCGCGCGGTGCCATGTAGTTCCAGCACTTTGTTGCTGCCGGCGTCCTGATGAAGGCCGTCGATGTTCTGCGTGATGACGGCTTGTAGCCGACCTGCGTCTTGCCATTTGCCCAGAACCTGGTGACCGACGTTTGGTTGGCTGTTTTGGAAGTCGCTGTGCGAAACTGATTTTTGCCGCCAATATTCATAACGGGAGTCGGCACTCGCCAGAAAATCCTGGAAATAGACTGGCTGCGAATTCGCCCAAATGCCGCCCGGCGAGCGAAAATCAGGGATACCACTCTCAGTGCTGATTCCCGCGCCAGTGAATGCGATGACGTTTTCTGAACGACTCAAACAATCGGCAATTTTCTGACTTTTCGACATTGAATTCCCTCGCGGTGACTGCCCGAAATCGCATGTTGTATGAGTTTTGGTGCACCAACGCTGGATCGTTGAAGCATGTTCAAGGTGTTCCGGCATGGATGCCGGATTCTGCGGCACGTGCTTTGTTAGCCGTCGAGTCTTCGCACGATCGCGCCAGTAACTGCTTCTTCAAATGCCATGACGGACAGGGCATCGGTGAGTAACCGGACGCAGTGAATCCTGCTGGTGCGAGCGGCCAAAATGTAATGTCAGACAGGTTGTCGCAGGATTGCAAACAGCTCCGCATCCTCCGACACGGTTGCCTATTCTGCGTAAGTCACGGCGAACAAGCCAGGCCACTGAAGGATTCAACATCCGAATCTGTGTCCGTCGTGGTGCACATCGCCACGATTGTCCATGCGCAAAATGGGCATCGTTGGCAGCCCGATTGGAAACAAATATTTCAAGTTCTGCTGCATGATTTCCATGGTCAGCCCGACAGTGTCCTGGCCGCGTGTCTGTTGATGCTGGCCCCGCACGGCAGAGGTTTTAGCAGGCTGCTCTGCCGTGCGTTTTCATGCGCTGGCCATTCCGTGAAACCCCGCTGCATTGACCTTCTGAACACGGCAGGGCCTGACGGCAACATGATCGTTAACTACGCAGCGTTTTTGACCTTCACTGCGGTCAGGGATTCCGCCCGGTCACAACCAAAGTCGTGGTACTCGCGGAAATTCACGCCCAATTGATCGGAATTCGCTTTGGTAAATTGGGTTGGCACGTTCGGTTGCCCAACCAATTTGCCAATAAATGCACTCGGCCGATATTTCAAAGTCAATCGTCTGATCGCTGTCCCGCTTGTGTTGAAATCAGCTATACTCACCTGACGGACTTGTTCTCTGCCGGATACACTGCCGACGGACTAAGAACGCGTGAGTCGCCTGCGACTCACCAATACAGCAGCCATCTCGGAACCACTAAGCAAGGAGACAGTGGACTTGGGAGAAAACCTGAAGCTGCCCGGATCAGGTCGTTGAAGCGTGACGAGATGTAGATCCACGAACCGCAGATCCCCTCATCTCTGCCCAGCGGCATGTCCGAAACCTGACTGGCCGACCGACTTAACCAAGCGTCGGTCTTTTCGTTTTCAGTCGGCCAGCAGTTTTCTCTCTTTGACTTAAACGGCCATCGCTCTGCTGCTGACGAACACTTGGCGGCCGGAATCGTTGGCCGAAATCCGGGAAACCGGAGCCGTGTTGCGGTTGGTCACTTTGAGTTGAATAAGACGTGCGAACCAGTCAGAAGGGATGCTCATGCCCGTCACCGCAACGGTTGCCGATACTCCGCGATACGCGTTGATACATCGCCGTCGCCCCCGCAGCCCAGAGGTCGGGGCAATTCGGTCGGCGACTGAGCGTTCTGCCATTCGTGGTTTTTCCGGTACAGACATCCGTGACCGGTTTTGCGGAATCAGCAGCGCCCAACTTCCGTCGTATCCACTGGGCGGAAGTGTTCTCCGAGATCGGGCGAATGCAGCGGATGGCAGCCGGACGTTGTGGGTGATGGGTATCATCGGTGCGGTGCGACGCTCACTTTCTGCGGCCACATTGCGAGTCGCGTCTGCAGCTCACGAACTGAACTCTCTATGGCCAGGCAGTGACGGACGATTCAGCTTCGATCGAAAGACGAACGCTTGTTTCGTCGACGAAACGTCCGTGTGAAAGCACCTGAGCTGATCGATGGAAGCATCACAATGAAGCTCAACGCTGATCGCACAAGGGTGAACAGAATCAGCTCAGAATCAAACCAATGGGCACGCGACAGGACCGAACGGCAGGAATCAATGGACGGATAATGCCAGCGCGTTGGCTGAGTTCGATTTTCTTAGGGTGACCAATGAACGATATTCGACCGTTGTTTATTTCAACTTATCCCCCTGAAGAGTGCGGCCTTGCAACGTTTACGAAGGATTCGGCTGATGCAGTCGATCTGGCCGCGGGAGATCGCGTGTCGTCTGTGGCTGCGATTCAAAAGATAAAAAAGATAGACACACTTGCCGGCGGAGATTCACGCCTCGTCCACGTCATCGATAACAGTCGCCCCGATGCCTACGCGCTGGCGGCAGAAGTGGCAAACGATGGTTCCTGCGACGTCGTCAGTCTGCAGCACGAATTCGGTTTGTATCCCGGCGAGTGGGGCGATCGCGTGATGGAGTTCGTAAACCGTTGCGAAAAACCGATCGTGACCACATTCCACACACTGCTGAATCAACCCGGACCAGTACCGCGGCGGTTGATTCGTGAACTTGCTGCTCGCAGCAAGGCAGTGGTGGTCATGACAAAGACGGCCGCTCGCATGCTGACGGATGTTTTCGGAGTGTCAGATTCAAACGTGCAGGTCATACCACACGGAGTCCCGTTCGTACCGTTCAAACGTGACCCGACACACAGAGGAAAACTGGGGCTGGCTGGACGGCAGGTGATCTGTACTTTCGGTCTTATCAATCCGGGCAAGGGCCTTGAGCACATGATCCGGGCAATGCCACAAATCGTGAACAAATGCCCTGAGGCGCTGTACCTGATTGTCGGCGTGACTCATCCGCAGGTGAAGCAACAAAAGGGCGAAGCCTATCGCGAGAGTCTGATCGATCTGGCCGACACCCTGGGCGTTGGTCAGCACGTACGTTTCGTCAACGAGTACCTGAGTCTGCCGGAGCTGCTGGCTTATCTGCAGTCGTGCGACGTGTTCGTGACTCCGTACCCCGGTAAGGACCAGATTGCCAGCGGCACAATGGCTTACGCGCTGGCAGGGGTCGGAGCGATCGTCAGCACTCCATACCTTTATGCGGAAGAAGTGCTGGCAGGCGGTCGAGGATTGCTGGTGCCATTTGCCGACAGTGCGGCCATGTCCGCAGCAGCATTACGACTGCTGACCGATCCTCAGCTGTTGGCGGATATCCGGCATCGCGCCTACGAATACGCCCGTTCCATGTTCTGGCCGAATGTGGGGCGAAAGTACCTGGATCTGTTTACCCGAGTTGTGCGAGATTATCAGGGCTCCGCGATACGGCACGATCACGTCAATTTGTCCATTGCTGATGAAAATCAGTGGGGCCCGTTATTGGAGAAAGGAATCTAATGCACGCCTTCAGCGGTCCACCTCTGGATCATCTGAATCGAATGACGGATTCGACGGGATTGATTCAGCACGCCATCTTTAATGTGCCGCGGCGCGAGAGCGGCTATACGACCGACGACAATGCTCGTGCGCTGCGGTTGTGCGTGCGGTTGTGCGGCGAACATTCCGATGAACAGATGCTGGAACGTGTGGCGTGTTACCTGAGCTTTCTGGAAAACGCGCGCTGTCCGGGCGGCGTCTTTCATAACTTCATGAGTTACCAGCGCGAGTGGCTGGATACTGCTGGAACCGGCGACTGCCAGGGACAGGCCGTGCTGGCACTGGCGGAGGTTCTGGCCAGCAATCTGCCCCGAGGATTTCGCGACCTCGCTCGCGAACTGATTGACGGCGCCCTGCCCGCGCTGGCAAAGCTCAGAAGCGTGCGGTCTCAGGCATATGTGATTCAAGCCGGGGCTTTGCTGTGGCGAGCTGACGTGGCGGACATCGGTCCTCTGGAAGAACTCGCCAGGCTTGCCGCAGATCGTCTGGTGGATTCCTACCACCGTTCGCAACACCCGGAGTGGCCGTGGTTCGAATCGCAAATGACCTATGCGAACGCTGTTCTGCCGCACGCATTGTTTGATGCCGCCGAACGTTGGCCGGACGAAGAGTTTCTGGCCATCGCTGAAACGTCGTTTGGTTTTCTGGATCTGGCGACTACTGCTGACGGCGTCTTCTGGCCCGTTGGCAATCTTGACTGGTATATACACGGAGAAGAAAAGTCGCCTTACGACCAGCAACCCGTCGAAGCTTCCACCATGGCAGCGGCAGCCCTTGCTGCATTTAAGTTGCGAGATGACCACCACTATCTGGCTGCGTTTCAAAAGGCTCACGGATGGTTTTTGGGGCAGAACAGCCAGAAGATTCCGGTGGCTGACATCGAGTCTGGCGGTTGCTTTGATGGGCTCGAATCGACAGGATTGAATAGAAATCAGGGTGCGGAATCAACGCTGGCTTACCTATGGACTGCGATGCTGGCACTGGACGTCGAACGTCCAGTGATTTCCACGACGATTGTTGCTGCCGAAGATGTTTCGCAGCCACAGAAACTACATCAATAAATCGGTCTCAAATACCTTCGGCTGGCATTCGGGATCGCCCGTTATTCCATGAACACCAACGCCATTAAGCTCAGTCGCACGAACACGGTCCTTGAGCCCGACCAGTCACGTGTCCTGTTGCGGCCATTCAGTCCGGGCGATTCACAACGCAACGGCAGGATCATTGACCGGGTCATGTCGCTTCCGGAAGAACGGGTGGGTGCTCTGCTGGAAGACGTCTCCGCCGAATTCGCGGATCGTCACCAGCAGATCCAAAAAATGTTTCTGGAACGCTTTGAGCAGGTCCGCGAGCAGCATATCCAGACAAACGATCTTTCTGAACAAAGACGGTTGTTGATCGGCTCCTACTTTCTTGCGGAATATTCACTCGAATCTGCCGCGCTGTTCAATCCTTCCATCGTGCCGCACACGGACCAGTCGGACCTTCCGCCGGGGGCTCTGAAGTTCATTCTCAGTCTGCGGGCCACAGGGGAAGGTCATATCTCTTCGATCACGTTTCGCACGGGGGTCGTTCATGCTGACAATCGAATCGAAATCCTGGAGCCCGCACATCTGCTGACCGAACCAAGACAGATTCTGCAATCGGCATATGAGAAAGGATTGTTTTCGCGGAAGCTGAATGAGCTTGGTTTGAACGGAGAATTTACGGCTCGGGTTTTGAACCGGCTGGGCGATACATTTTCGATGCACGACCTGCAGGGCAGCATTGACGCTGAGGTCGAACAGGAGCGGCAGTCGGACGGTGTACTGCACGAAGATCAGGATACCGCACACGGAATCTGGTTACTGGCTCGTTCGAACTATGAAGTGCAGTTTCAGGAGGAGCAGAAACTTTCTGAACGGATTCTGTTTCCGGCCACTCCATCGCAGAGCAACGGCATTGAGGACGCGCGGTTCGTTCGTTTTCAGAACGACGACGGCAGCTATATTTATTACGCGACATTCACGGCCTACGATGGCAAGGTCATCATGCCGGAATTGGTTGAGACCGTTGACTTTCTGAGTTTTCGCTTTATCACGCTGAACGGACCCGCCGCGAAGAACAAGGGCATGGCCATGTTCCCGCGGAAGATCGATGGGCAGTACGTCATGCTGTCGCGGCAGGACAATGAGAGCATCTCAATCATGTTCTCCGACAATATTCACTTCTGGAATAAGCGTCAGGTACTTCTGACGCCGATTTTTCCGTGGGAGTTGGTCCAGCTGGGAAATTGTGGATCTCCCATTGAAACTGATGCTGGCTGGCTGGTGCTCAGTCACGGTGTCGGCCCTTTGCGAAAGTACTGTATCGGAGCGTTTTTGCTGGACCTCGAGGATCCGGGCATGGTCATCGGTCGCCTTCGCGAGCCCCTGCTGCAGCCCAATGAGAACGAACGTGAGGGCTACGTGCCCAACGTCGTCTATACCTGCGGCGCTTTGCTGCACGGCAGCGAGCTGATCATCCCGTATGCGATGGCCGATCATGCGACCGGCTTCGCAACCGTGCCCGTTGACGATGTCCTGGCGGCGATGGAACCCGAGAAAGCCTGAATGCGATGGCGCGAAACAGCAAACGAATTGCCGTCCTGTCGCCGGTCGCCTGGCGCACGCCACCTCACCAATACGGTGCATGGGAAACCGTCGCCAGCAACATCACGGAAGGACTTGTCGCCCGCGGCTGGGATGTCACGCTCTTCGCCAGTCGTGACTCAGTCACTCAGGCCCATTTACATGCCGTCGTGGATCGAGGCTACGAGGAGGATTCCACCGTCGATCCCAAAGTGGCCGAATACCTGCACATCTCTGAGGTATTTGAACGCGCTGCCGACTTCGATCTGATCCACAGTCACTACGACTTTATGGCTCTGACATACACACGCCTGGTCAGCACTCCGGTGCTGACCACGATCCATGGGTTCTCGTCTCCACAAATCATGCCGGTGTACCGGAAGTATCACGACGGATACTTTGTGTCCATCAGCCATTCCGATCGAGCACCCGGACTGAATTATCTGGGCACTGTGTACAACGGTATCGATCTTTCATTGTACCCGCTGCAACAATCGCCGGGCGATGACCTGATCTTCCTTGGTCGGATTCATGCGGACAAGGGGGTTCATCTGGCCATCGAAGTTGCTCAACAAAGCGGGTGTTCGCTGGTGATCGCGGGCATCATTCAGGATCAGACCTACTTTCGGAAGCAGGTGGAACCGCATCTTGATGATCAGCAGATCTGCTACATCGGCTCAGTGGACGTACCAGGCAAGAATAAATTGTTCTCCCGTGCCAAAGCACTGCTGCATCTGAACACGATTCCCGAGCGTTTCGGCCTTGTTCTGGCAGAGGCGAATGCGGCCGGCGTGCCCGTGATCGCGATGGACCTGGGCTCGTGCCGCGAAGTGATCGAGCACGGACGAACCGGGTTTCTGGTGAACGACGTCAACGAAGCCGTGCAGTCCCTGGGCAGAATCTCCGAGATCGACCCCGCGACGTGCCGGGAACACGTTGAAAGTCGGTTTTCCATTGACACGATGGTACAGGCGTATGAGCAAATCTATGACCGGATCTTCGAGCAGAAACAGGACGCGCGATCATGACGCATGAACTCGTCAGACGTTATTCGGGGAATCCGATTCTTACCAAAGCAGATATTCCTTACCCGGTAGAAACGGTTCACAACGCGGCTGTGGTCAGGCATGAGGATGAATACATCATGCTGTTCCGATCCCACCTGCGCACCGGACGGTCGATCATCGGTTTGGCACGCAGCCCGGATGGGTTCAATTTTAAGGCGGATAGCGAACCATTCATAACGCCGGCACAGGAGGGCGCGTTTGCGGAGTACGAGGCTTTTGGCGTTGAAGACCCACGCATCACCAGGGTCGACGATGACTACCTCATTACTTACAGCGCCTATTCACGAAACGGAGTTCGGATCGCTCTGGCCCGGACGAAAGATTTTGTTCAGATCGAACGAGTTTCTCTGATCACTCAGGCCGATTATCGCAACACCGTGATTTTTCCCGAAAAGTTCAACGGACTCTACGCTCGCCTGGACCGGCCGCATTCGGAGATTTCACCGTGGTCCATCTGGATCACCTTTTCGCCGGACCTTGTGTTTTGGGGTGAATCACAGCTGGTGATGAAGCCCGTGGCGTATCACTGGGATGAAATGAAAATCGGTCCGGGAGCACCGCCGATCAGGACCGCTGAGGGTTGGCTGTCCATCTATCACGGAGTGTTCGAGACGATGGACGGATCAGTCTATCGCCTGGGAGTGGCACTACATGATCTGCACGATCCGGCCCGGATCATCGGTGTGGGTGACTCGTGGATTCTGCAACCGGAGGATCCCTGGGAGATCACCGGTTACGTTCACAACGTTGTCTTTACGTGCGCTGCGGTCCCCGAGACTGACGGGACGGTGAAGATCTATTGGGGCGGAGCCGATTCCGTGATGTGTGCGGGTGAAGCGAATCTTGTCGATCTTGTGGACCTGTGTCTGAATCAAAGTCGATCAGCGATTTGAGTGTTCCGGTTATGGGGCAGTGAGTGCCGGTCGAAGAAGTGGCATACTGCCCGGAGGCACTCATCTGACAGCCGATCAATTGGACGACAGTTGACGCGGTCCTGATGGCGCCCAGTTGTTGCGGATCCGCTATTACCCCGCATTTTCTGCCTTAAGACCATGGAATTGCCGCGTTGTGACAAAGGAGGATTCAGGCAGCCTTTGGCACCCGAATTGCTTATCAATCGAGACAATGTGAGATTGGTTTCTCGAATTGATGATGACAATTATGTGGCGTTGACGATAATTTGCGGTGGTATTCGGTTTTAGAGACGGTTCATGATCAACGGTGCGGCAAAATTCCTGACGCTTCTCAGCCTGCTATTTCACGCGGGAATGGGTTGTTGCGCTCACCATGATCATTGTTCCGCATTCCCAACGGCACAGCCTTCGGCTGACAAGCTTGTTGAAGCACATCAGAACTCTACTTGCTCTTGTGCATACCACCACGGTGAGGAGCGTTTGCCGGACGAAAACAGCAGCAAATCGGGCGATGATTCCTGCCCCTGTGGTCACAATCATTCAGATTGCACCGATCATTGCTCCTGGCTGACGGCCTCGAAAGTTGAGGTGCCGTCAGATCACGATATTGTGCTGCCGGAGACCATAGCAAACTGTGATTTGTCCGGCATGGCAGCCACGTTGACCGCAATTTCGCTGATCGGCGACTCGCTGTTGATGTCACCTTCTGGTGACTCCCTACGCGCATCCACGCAGGTTTGGCGATTGTAAGAACGCCCTTCCAGCCGCAGGGTTTCTGCGGTTCGGGTGTCCCTGTCAGACTCTCTGAAGTTGTGCTGCGCCATGTCATCGCTCTGACACAACATCCATGCTGACTGCGTGCTCGTACTCAGTCACTGCGGCCTGATCAGCTGCCCGGTTTTTTCCACGATTCGCCGCTGCGCTCATTCTTCCGACGAATCTGCTTCGCACATATCTTCAAGATGGTCATGGATCCATGAAGTTCCACTTACCCCAAATTCCATTGAAATTTGCCTGGCCGATAGGGTTATTGGTCGTCGCGCTGATAGCCAACGCGACACGTGGGCAATGGTGGCCTGGCCTGAATTCATGGGTGCAGTCGACCGTGGCTGATAACCGTTCTGCGGTGGGACTGGATCAGCATGGTCACGGCGACGCTGCTGATGACTCTCACGCTACCCACAATGAAGCCACATCACTGGAACTGTCTGACCAGGCACTTCAGAATCTTGGTTTGACGGACGACGGCATCAGTGAAATTCGTCTGACCACGTTCAGCAGATCGATCACCGTGCCCGCACTTGTTGTCGAACGTCCGGGACGGACCCGTATTCAGGTCGCCACGCCAATGACAGGCGTGATCACCGGTATCCACGCGGCTCAGGGCGAAGCCGTCGAACCGAACAGCCTGTTGTTTGAAATTCGCCTGACGCACGAGGACCTTGTGCGCGCACAGACTGAGTTCGTCACGACACTTGGTGAACTGGATATCGAAAAACGGGAAATCGCTCGCCTGAGTGAAGCTGCGGCAGCGGGAGGTGTCGCTCGAAAGACGCTGCTCGAGCGGCAGTACGCCAGCGACAAGCTCGAAGCGCTGCTGATTGTGCAGCAGGAAGCTCTGCGTTTGCACGGGCTTTCCGATGAACAGGTCAACCAGATTGCCACCAAACGTCGCTTGTTGCGTGAACTAAAACTGTACTCGCCGAACGCGGATGGAAGTTATTCAAAGGAACTAAGACTCAGTCGATCATTCGCACGCACCGAAATCTTGCCGGTCAGCATGCAGAGGCCTGTGGCGGATCCCCCCTTGATTCTAAGAGAACTGCTGGTGCATCGCGGTCAGGCAGTCGACGCCGGAGAGCCTCTGGGGACGCTGGTTAACTATTCGGAACTGTACATTGAAGGCATGGCGTTTGAGCAGGACATCACTCAGCTGTCCGCCGCCAGCCGAAACGGATGGAAGGTCATTGCGTTGTTTGACCAGGCTGACGGCAACGTCCATGAAGTGCCGGAGCTTGACATCGCGTATCTGGATACCGAGATCGACCGTGTGTCACGGACATTGAACTTCTTTGTCGAACTGCCCAATGAAGTGACTCATGAAAACACGGGGCCGGACAACATTCGTTTCGTCAACTGGCGATATCGTCCAGGTCAGAGATTGCAGCTGCGGGTGCCAGTCGAGCAGTGGGAGAACCAGATCGTCCTGCCCGTCGACGCCGTGGCTCATGAAGGTGCGGAGTACTTTGTCTTTCAGCAGAACGGCGATCACTTTGATCGGCTGCCCGTTCACGTGAAATACCGTGACCAGTTTTCTGTCGTTGTCGCCAACGACGGACAGTTATTTCCCGGTGACGTCGTCGCGATGCGAAGCGCTCACCAGATGCAGATGGCCCTCAAGAACAACGCTGGCGGAGGAGTTGATCCTCACGCTGGTCACAACCACTAGGCGCTGGCAGGATTTAGTTAATTCTTTGAACGATGCCCTGGAAGGGCCGGACATGTTAAACGCAATCATTCGATTCGCTCTCAGGCAGCGTTTGCTGACGATCGCTGCGGCCATTTTTCTACTGGCGTACGGTTCGTGGCAGGCTCTGCAGATGGACATCGACGTGTTTCCGGACCTGAACCGGCCACGCGTTGTCATCATGACGGAGGCTCCGGGGCTGGCTCCGGAAGAAGTGGAAACGTTGGTCACATTCCCGCTGGAAACGGCGATGAATGGTGCCAACGGTGTCCAGGCTGTGCGCAGTTCGTCGGGGATCGGGATCTCAGTGGTCTATGTCGAATTCGATTGGGGTACTGACATCTACACAGACCGCCAGGTCGTGACCGAGCGGCTGCAGCTTGTGCAGGATCGAATGCCGCCGGGCGTGAAACCGACTCTGGCACCGATTTCGTCCATCATGGGCCAGATCCTGATGCTGGCGATGTGGAAGGAAAGTCCGGAGTCAAGTGTTGAACGTCCAGAGAACGACGCTTCTTTTGCAGCGCCCCTCGACTCGCGGCTTTCAACTCAGGAGGCAATGGACCTGCGGACGACCGCAGACTGGGTCGTTCGGCAGCGGATCCTGACGATTCCCGGTGTGTCCCAGGTCTTCACGATGGGAGGCGGCCGGAAGCAGTTTCAGGTATTGGTCGATCCGGACGAAATGATTCGCTACGGCGTCACTCTGCACGAAGTGAAACAGGCTGTCGTCAGCAGTAACGAAAACGCAACCGGTGGTTATCTGGATGAACAGGGGCCAAACGAACTTCTGGTGCGAGCCCTGGGCCGAATTCAGGACATCGAAGATCTGCAAAAAGTTGTGGTGGCTGTACGTGACGGACGTCCGATCGCGCTGGCTCAGATTGCTCGCGTTGTTGAAGGACCGCAGGTGAAGCGAGGCGACAGCTCAGCGTTTGTGAGAGTTGCGCGGAGCAGAGAGTCGACAGTGGAGAGCCAGGAGAAAACGGCAGACGCTCCGGAAGCTTCTCTGGACTCTCGACGGTCAGCTCTTGACTCTTTTTCAGGTGGTTCGGCCGTGGTGCTGACAATCAACAAGCAGCCGGGCGCTGACACTCGGCGAATTACAGACGCGATTCTGTCGGCCGTTGCAGAACTGAAGCAGACGCTGCCGGACGACATACAGATTGTACCGGTGTACTCGCAGAAGTCGTTTATCGATCGAGCCATTGCCAACGTCGTTGAAGCGTTAATGGACGGTGGCATTCTGGTGGTCTTCATTCTGTTCCTGTTCCTGCTGAACTTCCGCACCACGTTTATCACTCTGACAGCGATTCCGCTGTCGCTGGTAATGACGGCCGTTGTGTTTTCGATATTTGGACTTTCGATTAACACGATGACGCTGGGTGGTCTGGCGGTGGCCATTGGCGAACTGGTTGACGACGCGATCGTTGACGTGGAAAACATCTTTCGGCGGCTCAAAGAGAATCGACAGGCGACCGTCCCCAAACACCCGCTGCTGGTGGTGTACCAGGCCAGCTGCGAAATCCGAAACTCCATCGTCTACGGGACGATCATCGTTATTCTGGTTTTTATACCGCTGTTCGCTTTGTCGGGTATGGAAGGGCGGCTGTTTGCTCCGCTGGGCATTGCCTACATCGTGTCGATTCTCTCATCGCTGATTGTCTCACTAACCGTGACGCCCGTACTGTCGTACTGGCTGTTAGGCAAAGCGAAACTGATGGATCACAAGCAGGATGGCTTCTTTCTTCGCATGGTGAAGTGGGTGGGTGACCGGGTTATCCGGTTCAGCCTGCAGTTTCCACGCTTTAACCTGACAGTCACTTTGCTGGGCGTCGTGCTATCGGCCTTGTTTGTGTTCAGTCTGGATCGCGACTTCCTGCCTCCCTTCAATGAAGGTTCGATGCAGTTGAATGTGGTCCTGCCACCGGGAACTTCTCTGGCGACGTCGAATGAAATCAATGAAACCGTTGAGCAACGGTTGCTGGAACTCGACGACGTGGATCGCTTTGTGCGACGTACCGGACGTGCCGAACTGGATGAGCATGCGGAAGGCGTCAACATGAGTGAATACGTGCTGGAGTTGAATCCAAATTCGCCTCGCAGCCGCGAAGAACAGCTTACGGAAATCCGCGAAGCGATGGCCGACATTCCCGGAATTGTTACCGCTGTCGAGCAACCGATTGCTCATTTGATTTCGCACATGCTGTCAGGCGTCAAGGCACAGATCGGGATCAAGATCTACGGCGATGACCTGGACGTTCTTCGTCGCAAAGCGGGAGAAATGGAAGCCGCTATCAATGGCGTGCCTGGAGTCACTGACCTGCTGGTCGAACCCCAGGTCATTATCCCTCAGATGCGCATCGAGCTGGATCGCGACAAGTTGCTGCTGTATGGCATGACAGCGGCGGACGTGAATGAATTTATTTCAACCGCGATGAACGGAGACGTTGTCTCTGAAGTACTGGTCGGGCAACGCACGTTCGACCTGATGGTGCGGCTTGACGAGGACTACCGAGAAGACCTGCAAAAACTGAAGCGACTGACGATTGATCTGCCGGGTGGAGGGAAGGTGCCTCTGGAAGCGGTGGCAAACATCTACGAGTCCGGCGGTCCGAACACGATTAACCGCGAAAACGTCCGTCGCCGAATTGTGTTGCAGTGCAACGTCAGCGAACGTGGTGTCGTGGACGTTGTGGAAGACATCCAGAAGGCGGTTGCACCCGTCATTGCCACAATGGATGACGGCTACTTTGTGGAATACGGCGGACAGTTCGAAAGCCAGCAGTCGGCGACAAGAGTAATCGGAGCATTGTTCGCCGTGTCCATGATCGGCGTGTTTATGGTGCTGTTTACGATGTTCCGTTCTGTCAATCTTTCTCTGCAGGTGATGGCAGCTTTGCCGATGGCATTCATTGGTTCTGTGGCAGCCCTGGTTCTGACGGGACAAACGTTAACCGTCGCCAGCATGGTCGGGTTCATCTCTCTCGGCGGAATTGCTTCGCGCAACGGCATCCTGCTGCTGAATCACTACCTGCATCTTGTGAAGTACGAAGGCGAAACCTGGACCAAAGACATGATCGTGCGGGCCGGTCTGGAGAGACTTGCTCCGGTTCTGATGACCGCTCTGACGTCGGGGATCGGACTGGTGCCACTGGTGCTGGCGTCCGGTGAGCCCGGCAAAGAAATTCTGTACCCGGTTGCCACCGTCATTCTTGGCGGATTGATCAGTTCCACACTGTTGGATTTCTTTGTTCATCCGGCCCTGTTCTGGCTGTTTGGCATGAAAGAAGCACAACGAGTTATTGAAGCGTCTGGCTCGGAAATCGAGTTAAAAGAAGAGACGCATGACCATTCAGAAGCGACGAGTGACTCACCTGACTCTGCAACGACTGCAGAGACGACAAGTACCTGACCTCCTTTGGCGAAGCGGACGTCGCGAAAGACAATCCCAATCCTGTTCATAAAGCAAAGACCGCCGCGGAAGAAAAACGTTTTCTCCGATTGCCGGGTCGTTGCGAACAATCCATCGAAGATGGCTGAAGGAAAACCAAAATGAAAATGTTCATCAAGTTCATGCTTGTTACTCAGATCGCCATGGGTCTGGGTCTGGAAAACTCATCGTTGTCCGCGGCAGAACCATCTTCGATGGCAGGGCCACCGTCGGTGGCCTATCGTCTGAAGGAAACGAACACCATTCACTTTGACGACGCCGGAAAGGCTGAGCTTCATCTGCAGACTGTCAGGAAGCTTGGCTGTGAAGCGAAGATGGACGACCACGGTGGCCACATGGATGTGTCCTATCGACTGAAGTCGTGGAATGCACTCACGCTGGACAGTGAGCAGACTGCTCATCAGTGGGAAGGCTGGCTGAAGAAGTCCGGGTTCGAAACCATGCACGCTCACGGCGAAGATCACGATCACGCCGGGCACGACCACGCGGGCCACGATCATCGAACTGCCGGTGATTCTCATGCCGGCCATCAACACGGTCTGGCGGACGGACACTTTTTTGGTGACGGCCATGATCATGGTCACCAGTCCGCAGAAATCGTGAGCTATTCTCTGCCGAATTGGTTGACCACCCATACTCGAGATCAACGTGAGGCTGATGAGCTGGTGGCGATCCTGAAGGGACTCGGCTGCGAAGTCCGAGAAGGCCGGCACGATGGCCATGGAGACGTTGTTTTCCGATGTTCACGACCAATGCACATCGAGTTCCAGTCTCATCGGGTGGCTGCTGGCTGGGAAGACTGGATGAAGAGAACCGGATTTCGCACTCAACACGTGCATTGAGTTGTGAGAGAAGAATGGGAAGACGAGAGTCGAATCGCAATCAAATTCTACGGTCCCGAATCTCGGTTCGGGACCTCCTGCCCACGAAGCAGTGCTTCGAATACGTAACTATAACCCCACCAAAGAGAGAAAGCTTTCAAGATGAAAACCATCACCACAACATGGCTGCCACTGATTGCAGTTGCCGTTATTTCCGTCACCGGCTGCCAGGAGTCCGTGGAGTCGCCCGTCAGTTCTTCACCTGTCAGCACATTGCCACCGGACACAATGGGCGATCCTGACGACCATGATGCTCACGCCCATCCATCAGAAGGGCCGCATCACGGCGACCTTGTCGAATTGGGCAACGAAGAGTACCACGCCGAAGTGG
>JAPYTO010000122.1 GCA_029941865.1 Fuerstiella sp.
AGACGGGACAAAGCACTAGTGCTGCATCCACATTAAGTTTACTAATGCTGACGGTAGCGGAAGTCGCCCAGACTTAGGGCGTTTCCCCTCGTTTGCCGAAACTCTTGGCGAGTTCCGCTACTAATAAACTCAACATGGACAGACCACTAGACGGTCTGTCGCGAAACGCTCTGTCGGATTGACAGACAAATACAGCATATTCACAGAACAAGTAAGCATGCAGATCACTGACGAATCATTTGAAGACAACGTGCTGAAGTCAGAGCGGCCGGTACTGGTCGACTTCTGGGCGTCGTGGTGTCCGCCGTGCAAAATGATGCAGCCGCTCGTTGATCGATTGCATGACGAACTCACAGGCACGGCCGAAGTCGTTTCGATCAACATTGATCAGAACCCGCAGACCGCAGCCAAATACAACATCTCCGGTGTCCCGACATTCGTGAGCTTCAGCAACGGGCAGGAAGTCGCGCGAAAAACAGGGGCACTCACGGAGAACCAGCTACGAAAAATGATCGACGGGGCCAGCGAGCAGAAACAGGCCGCCTGAATTTTAATGACGTTGTGACGAGCAGTAAGAATGTCCGCGATACAGAAAAACCAGATTGTCGTTGTAACAGGCCTGCCCAGGTCCGGCACATCCATGATGATGAAGATGCTGGAAGCCGGTGGAGTCCCTCCACTGTGCGATGGTCAGCGCGCGGCGGATTCTGACAATCCCAACGGCTACTACGAATTCGAACCCGTCAAACAAACCAAAACAAATCCCGGCTGGCTGAATCAGTGTTCCGGAAAAGCCGTCAAGATGGTCTACAGCCTGCTGTACGATCTGCCGGTCGACCGTCAGTACAACGTGATCTTCATGCGACGGGACTTGAACGAAATCCTGGATTCTCAACGGCAAATGCTGCAGAACATGGACCTGCAATCCGGCATCGATGACGACCGCATGGCCCGATTGTTCGGTAAAGAAATCGTTCGATTCCGGAATTGGATCGCCCAGTCAAACCACATCAATTGTCTTGAAGTTCCGTACAACGACATCGCTGGCGGCAGCGAACAACCCATCGACCACATCAACGCCCATCTCGGCGGCGAACTCAATACTTCAGCAATGGCCTCCATTGTTGACCCGTCTCTTTATCGAAACCGGGCAGCCACACAGGCTGCCTGAAACCTTGTTCCCAGGCTCAGACCGGCGAGTACACATCCGCAAAGATATCTTGAGGATGTACCGACCCGAATTGCAGTTTGGGACCCAGGAAAAGACACTCCTATCTCTCACCAGGGTGAAACATCATGGCATTTCTTACCGGAAAAACGGCACTGGTCACCGGTGGGTGCGGTACCGTCGGTCGCGAACTGGTGCGCCAGATTGTCGCGCAGAATCCTCGCGAAGTCCGCGTTATTGACAGCAACGAATCAGAGATCTTCTTCCTGGAACAGGAGATCGATGCACAGATCGCGGACGAGCAGCGTGACGGGGTCACAGCGTTATGCCACGTGGGTGACATCCGCGATCAGGACCGCCTTGACATGCTGTTCGAAGGCGTCGACGTGGTCTTCCACCTGGCCGCGTTGAAGCACGTCATTCTGTGCGAAAAATCGCCATTCGACGCGACTCAGACGAATATCATCGGCGTCAAGAACGTCATACAGGCAGCACTGAACAATAACGTCGAACGAGTCATCTTCACCAGTTCCGACAAGGGCGTGAACCCCACCAATGTCCTGGGCACGTCGAAACTGATGGGCGAACGTCTGATCACGGCGGCCAACAGTCTGAAGATCAACAAACGCACGGTCTTCAGTTCCACTCGATTTGGCAACGTGCTGGGATCAAGAGGATCCGTGGCGACGGTGTTCGAGCGGCAGATTGCAGCTGGCGGACCAGTGACGTTGACGGATTCCGAAATGACCAGATTTGTGATGACCCTGCAGCAGGCCTGTCGTCTGGTATTGCAGGCGTCCGAGCTGGCTCGTGGCGGCGAGGTGTTTGTGACCAAGATGCCTGTGCTGCGAATCGAAGACCTGGCCAAAGTCATGATCTACCGGCTGGCACCTGGCCACGGACATGCGCCCAGCGATATTGAACTCACCACAATCGGCTCCAAGGCGGGCGAAAAGTTCTACGAAGAGCTGATGACCGACGAGGAAACTCGACGCACATGGGAACTGCCGGACATGTTTACGGTGCTGCCCGCGTTTCGCAGCGTGTATCAGGAAATCGATTACGACTATCCCACAGTCCTGCGGCGTCAGGTGACGGAACCGTACAACAGTGCCACCGGCAGCATGATGTCCTTTCCGGAAATTGAAGACCTACTGGAACTGTGCGGCATCCTTGAACCGGCCGTCAGTGAAGACGCGGATATTCGACCGTTTGTCAAACGCGCGGCGTAGCCTTGGGAGCCACAGCATGACATGGTCACCAGGATTCATCGGCATCGGCGCAGAAAAAAGCGCGACGACGTGGGCGTGGACGGTGCTCAACGAACATCCGTCGGTCTGCATGAGCCAGCCGAAGGAGTTGAATTATTTCAACACCGACGACAACCATCGTCGGGGCGAATCGTGGTATCGAAAACACTTCGCTGACGACACGTTGTGCGCGGGTGAAATTTCGCCGCTGTACATGGACGATGACCGGGTTGCCAAACGGATTCGGGACGTGTATCCGGACACCCGGATTCTGGTGATGCTGCGAAACCCATTCGATCGAGCGATGTCGCACCTGTTCCACAATGCTTCGGTCGTTTACGGCAAAGTTGCGGAACTGACACCTGAGGATCTGCAGACGCTGGTGCAAAAAGATCAGAAGTACCTGCGGCGCAGTCGGTATGCCGAAGCCCTGAAACCGTTTCTGGAGGCGTTTCCGCCGGAACAGGTTGGTGTGTTCTTTTTTGATGACGTGAAAAACGACGGACTGAATCTGGCGCAACGTCTGTACGAATTCGTGGCAGTATCCCCGGATTTTGTGCCGCAGCAGTTCAATCAGAAGGTCAACGATTCTCAGGATCTGCGCTCCGTCGGCCTGGCAAAAATCATCATGTCGACATCACGAGCGGCGAAATCTTTTCCGCCGACTCGCAGAGCCATGAATTGGGTCTACCGTCGCACACAGATCAGGGAAAAACTGATCCGACTGTTGATGGTGGACAAAGGGCGACCGGAAATCACGTTCCAGGAAGTCTTCAGCGAAGATGATTTTCGCCTGCTTTCCAACGACCTGCGCGACTTGAATGCATCGTTGCCCGGCGGACTGCCATCGGCATGGCTGCAGTCGCTGACTCCGTCGCAACCACAATTCTGCTCACCACAAAGAGCTGTGGCATAGCAACTTGAACATACTGCCGACATGCACTCAACTTCCGTCATCAACAGCACTCTTCGAGACCCGCTGGCCTATGCGCCTCAGCGGTCCGTGGCGTATGCGGAAGTCGTCAAAGGAATCATCCTGTCGGCGGCCTATTTTGCATTCGCCCGACTTGGCGTGCAGACGAGATACGATGGTCCGATGTTCGCCGTGGCGGCGGCCTTGATTTTTCCGCAGTGGCGACCCTGTCTATTGCTGCTGGTGCTGTCCGTGCAGGACGCACCCGGGCAGGTCGTGCCGTTTGATTACCTTGGCGTCGCAGGGATTTCTGCGCTGATGATTCTTACCGCGGCCCTGCAGCGAGTCGGTGTGCCGTTGACGATGGAAACAAAAGAGTTTCGCGGGTTGCTGCGACTGGGACTGGTCCTTGTGGTGTACGGTATCTTCAGTTCAGCCGTCCAGCAGCACTTTGGCCTGCATCAGCAGTCGCAGACGCGTCCCTATGCGATCATCGGCTGTCTGATGGCGATGATGATGGTCACCGGATATCTGACGCACCGAGAATTGTCGGCCGATTCGCTGTCGTCCGTCCGCGTGCAAACGGTGACTGTCTGCATTCTGGGGCACATCTTCCTGATGGCCGGCCTGCAGGTCTTTCTGGGGCCGATGTTCGGGGCGTCACCGCAGGGTGCCGAAGAAATGCGGCAACTGTTTCAGATGATGGACGGTGGCGCACGAGGCATGCCGCGACTGACGGGACCGTTCCTGTCTCCCAATATCCTGGCGTCAGCGCCCGGTTTGTTCATGCTGATCATTCTGCGATACAAGAAGACGCCGAACATTTCGCCGCAGTTTATCGCCTGCTTCTTCGTGATCGGCATGACGGCCGCTTTTCTCGGTGGCGCGCGGACGATGTTTGTGTTCTATCTCGTTGGCACGGCTGCGATGACATGGACGCTGTCGCCGCGTTATACAATCCTGGCCGGTGTGCTGCTGGCTCCAGCAATTATCCTGATGGACATCCCGTGGAGTGATCTGCTGGTGATGATGAGACTGAAGGATCTGCAGAGTCTTGGTGTCCGCGGCGAGTTGTGGCAGGCCACGTTGCAATATATGGACACCGGTGACTGGCTGTTTGGGTATGGACTGACTCACTTTCCCGTCTTCGTGAAAACGGTACTTGGCTATTACGGTTCAGATCCGCACAACTGGATTCTGTCGGCGGCCGGAATGTTCGGACTGCTCGGTCTGCTGTTCTATGCCGTGCTGATCCGAAAACTGGTCCGGAAGAGTTTTTCGTTCGACAAAAAGGAGCGTGCCATCGCGGCCTGTCTGCTGCTGTTCTTTGTTGGACGCGAATTCGGCAACACTCAATACCTGTTGAACAACAATCCGCTGTGCTGTCTGTATTGGATTTCGATATCGCTGGTCTTCTTCAGTCCGGCGGACCAGAACGCCGAAGACGAGGCGGTTTGACATGAGGATGCCCGGGCGATTCGGACGAAACGTAATCAGCAATGCTGGCGGCAACGCTATTCATGGCGCCCTGCAGATTGTCCTGTTGTTCGTGCTGTTTCAGCTGCTGGACGACACCGGCTGTGCCGCTTTCATCACGGCGACGTACCTGATCGGCCTGTTGGAAATGGCGTCGGACTTTGGCGGACGACTGTGGGCCGTGCGTGAGTTTTCCGTTTCGGCCGCGCCCCGATCAGTCCTGTCTCAGTCACTTCGCTGCAAGTTGTTCTACACGCTGGCCTCCACTGTTTTGTTCTTCCTGCTGCCTCGCAACACGCTGTCAGCAAGTGGATTCATGCTCAGCGTGCTGGTCGCAGCAACTCAGCCGGGCACTGACCCATTCCTCTGGTTCCTGCGAGCGAAAGAACGACTTGATGCAGAAGCTGTCGTGGTGCTCATTTCTCGCATCGTGATGGCTTTGAGCATGATCACCGCGGCCCTGCTGGGGTGCGATCTGACAGCGTTGCTGCTGATCTGGTTGACGTGCAACATACTAAGAATCCTGACTGAATCGCGGCTGAGTGTTGTTCGGCCGTTATTCGATGGCAACGTCACTAAAGACGCTCGCCCTCTAAAAACGTTTGGCAACACGATTGCGGCCACTTTTCCGGTTGGTGCGGGACTGGTACTGGTCTGCCTGTTTCAGCGGGCGACACCGTTTCTGCTGGAAGCGTTTGCGACGCCACGCGATATTAAGATCTACGGTACGGCATTCAAACTGGTCAATACTTCGGGTTTGATTGCCACCGGCGTGTTTGTGTCGTCCTTCGCTTTGCTGGCCAAAGCGATCGAATCCAATGATCTGAATACGATTAAAGCCATCATCCGTCGCAAACTTATGCTGGTCACGATCGTCTTTCTGCCGGTGTGCCTGTTGGGAATCCTGTTTTCCGTGCCGGTGTCCGACATGTTCGCACATCGAGGTCTTGGTGAAGTTGCGCAGATCATGGCGCTGTTGATGCCCGGACTGTACCTGTCGTGCATCAACATGGGACTTAAGTACACGCTGAACGCCTACGCTCTGAACTGGCACGACGTTGCCGCTGTAATCCCTGGCATCGCCGTTCTCACGCTGGTCACAGTCTTCCACGGAGGCCTGTCGTGGCAGGTGGCGGCTGCGCTCGGCTGGGGACTGGGCGAATTCACGCTGCTGGTTGCGCGGCTGGGGCTACTGTGGCAGCAGCGAAAACATCGAGGTGTTCCGGTGGGTGTGATTCTTGGATCGGTGGCAGCGTTGATGCTGATGATTGTCGTGAGTCGCTAGAGCATTTTACTTTTTTTCGTAGCGGAAGCCGCCAAGGCTTTCGACCTGTCACTGCCGAAATTCTTGGCGAATTCCGCTACAGAACGACCGCGTGATTTTGAAAACTGCTGTAGCGAAGGAAGGGGTCAGGGAAAACAAACATGACGGAATGTGTGAAAACCGAATGCCCGGTCTGTGGACCGTCATCAAAGACGTTTGTCGGTGAGTGCCACGATCTGCCCATCGTGCGCTGCGATGTCTGTCGCCTGATGTTCGTCGGCGAATGCAGCACGGTCGACGAGACGGAGGAGTTCTTTCGGACCGAACACGTCGCTGCGGCAGAAACCACTCAGCTGCATTACGTCAGCTATCGCAAGGACAGTCTGCAACGGGAAGCCGCGCTGGTGCGGAAACTTGTTCCGGACGGCGGACGACTGCTGGACGTCGGCACTGCGTCGGGGTATTTCCTGAAAGAGTTCCAGGGCGCTGAAGGCTGGAACGTGGAAGGCGTTGAACCGTCGGCCGTGTCGACCAACTTCGCTCGTGATTACTTCGGACTTAATGTGCGTCAGGGATATCTGTCCGAGCAAAACTACGGCACTGAAACGTTTGATGTCGTCACGTCGCTGGACGCCTTCAATTGTCACCGCACGCCCAATGAAGACCTGGCCGAGATTTTTCGAATTCTAAAACCCGGTGCACTTTTTGCCGTCGAGATGCCGGGCCAGAGCTATCGCCTGCTGACCGGTTCCGGTTTGTTCTGCCGACTGTTTTTTGGCGTTCCACTGCGACTGAACGCCGGAGTGAACTTCTACTTCTACACCACTTCTTCATTGGTCGCGATGGCGTCCCGCGTGGGCTTCGAAGTCGTAGAATCCCACCCCGAAGGGATGCCTTCGCACGGCAGTTTGCCAGCGCGTCTGATCAAGGGTGCGTACTTCCAGGCGACATCCCTGCTGTATCGCATGTCTTCCGGACGAATCCACTACGCTCCGAAAGAGTTTCTGATCTTTCGAAAACCGATGTCTGCCGTTGATGGCAGCACGACGGCCGACGCATCAGGCATTGAGCATAAAAGGGTGGCGTAGTTGGAGACATCGTCTCAGGTTTATCAATAAAGCAGGCTGGCATCCAGGAGCCACAGCGACGCAGCTCCGGCAATGGGATGATCACAGAAGTCGGCTGCCGATACCGGGACAGCGTTTCGTTCGGTACGGCCTACTTTCTTCAGGCTGTGAGCATCGTATAGTGGCATAGTCGAATTGCAATATCGTCTTCGTGTTTGCTGACAACGCGGTTTCTGGTGAACGAGGTCTTGTCCGACGTGCTGACGTGGCTCATAATCTGTGCCGGAGCTGGCGAGCGTCCGAATATGAATAACAAACCGTCTGTCGTCCCGGCCCTGCTGCATTCGTCCGGACGCTTCCGCGATCCAGCCACTGCTCATGTCTTCTGTTTCACCGGACAGCACTGGTTTTTATGACCAGCTGCGACAACACCTGCTGTTCCTGTACCCGGACGGCAATGCCGATCTGCTGGCCGGAAAGGTGGCGGCAGTCTTCGATGGCTTCGACAAACGGGTTCCGCTGCCTCTGGACGAGCTGTGGTCGCAGGAAGACAGCCTGCTGATCACCTACGGTGATTCGATCACAGCACCAGACGAACCGCCGCTGCAGACGCTCGGGAGATTCCTGAATAGTCGCGTGGAAGATGCATTTTCATCGGTACACATTCTGCCGTTCTGTCCGTTCAGTTCTGACGACGGATTCGCGGTCATTGACTACACCACCGTGAACCCGGCACTGGGTGACTGGCGTGACGCGACGGCCGTCTCAGACCGTTACCGACTGATGGCTGATCTGGTGATCAATCACGTTTCGTCGCAGAGCGAATGGTTTCAAAACTACTGCGCAGGCCGTGAACCTGGCGCTTCGTATTTTGTAGAAGTATCCGCCGGCGATGATCTGTCGCAGGTTGTGCGGCCTCGAGCATCGCCACTGCTGAGGCCAACGGAAACACCAGAGGGAGTGAAACATGTCTGGTGCACGTTCAGCCATGACCAGATTGACCTGGATTTTCGTAATCCAATGGTCCTGCTGGAATTTATGAAGATCGTGCGGTTGTACCTGGAACAGGGAATCAGCATCTTTCGACTGGATGCGATCGGGTTCCTGTGGAAGGAACCCGGGACCACCAGCATGCATCTGCCGCAGACTCATGAAGTTGTGCGGCTGATCCGCACGGTGACCGACTTCTTTGCTCCGGGCACCCTGCTGATCACGGAAACCAACGTCCCCAACCACGAAAACCTTACGTACTTTGGCAACCGCAACGAAGCTCACGTGATCTACAACTTCAGCCTGGCCCCGTTGCTTGTGCATTCGCTGCTGACTGGGAAGACGGAGTATCTGAAGCGCTGGATGATGAGCATGCCGCCGGCTCCGGTCGGCTGCACTTATCTGAACTTTACCGCGTCTCACGACGGCATCGGCATGCGACCCGCCGAAGGACTGCTGTCTGACGAAGAACAGTTACAGATGGTCGAAACGATCCATCAATTTGGCGGCCGCATTTCCACGCGGCGAGGTGCGGACGGCGCCAAGCACGTTTATGAACTTAATATCGCCCTGTTCGACGCATTGAAGGGCACCGTCGACGGCGAAGACAACTGGCAGGTCGATCGTTTCCTGTGTTCACAAACCGTGATGATGGGACTGGAGGGGATTCCGGCCTTTTATATTCACAGCCTGCTGGCGACGCCGAACGATGTCAACGCTGTGGAACGCAGTGGTCAGAACCGTTCCATCAACCGACACACATGGGACTACGCCGCTCTGCACGATGTCCTGAACGACGATCTGTCTGACCACAATCTGGTGTTTCATGAACTGATCCGCCGGCTGAACATTCGTCGGCGGCAGCCTGCCTTTCACCCGAACGCAACTCAATTCACGTTGCAGCTGGGCGATCCGTTCTTTGCCTTCTGGCGACAGAGCCGAGACCGCAGTCAGAGCATCTTCGCACTGCACAACATGACGGCCGTCGCCCAGGAATTGCGGCTGGCAGATCTGAACCTGATTTCGCTGGACCGCTGGCAGGATCCGATTTCTGAAATCTACTTCGACGAGTTGACTGCGACGGTCACCATCGAACCGTATCAGTGTCTGTGGATCATGAACGTCCGGAATTGAATTCTGAAGTCCCGGAACTTTGTCTGCGGGTGCAGTCACCGATTGTGGTGAAGTCGTCAGGGTGCCCGGAGGCTGAGAGAGTGAGCCGCAAGGCGCTAGCCGCGGGTGAAAACTCCGCCAATTACCGGCGGCTAGCGCCGTGCCGCTTACAACATTCCGAAACTGCTATTCCAGTCCCAGGGCTTCACGCGCCGCCTTGATGGTCAGGCTGAACGTTCTGTCGTATTCTGTACGGTGGCGTTTTGCCAGGATTGGAATCGAGGCGAGGACACGCAGCTGAGCCTGTGTTGTTTCCGGTAGTTGCTGCGTCTTTGAAAATTCCTTGAGCTGTCGACAGGCGTAGTGTTTGGGAGACACGGCCCGCTGCTGAAGAGCGGCGTGGGCGGCGGCCAGAAAATCATCCTCGCCTCCGCCGAGCTGCCAGATCAGAAAGGCGGATTGTATCGTCGCGGAACGGTCTGCTGACGAGAGAACTTTTTCCCGCAACAGTGTTAGAGCTATCGGTTGTTTTAGAGCAGCCAGTCTATCTATGGCCGCGTTACGAAGTTGCGGATCCTGAAGTGACTCCTCAAGGATTGACACAACATGCTCTTTCTGTTCCGGATGCTTTAACGCAACGTCAGTGAGGGACTGAAGCATTCCAACACGAATTTCATTTCGCCCGGACTGTCGCAACACTTCCAACTGGTCGACGACGTAATCGACGTTCTCCGTGATTGCAGCAAGCCGACGAAAAGCGTCGTCTCTGTCGTGCATTCGCAGAGTTGGAATAGCAGTAGCGAGCACGTTGATCAGGACGTCGCAGTCAGGACTCTCGCGAAACAGAAACCTGGTGATATGTTGGTGCCACGCAGCAGGGGCATCTTCATCCTTCAGGATTTCACCCAGCTCGTGTACAACCAGATTGGGATCGTCGTCCAGCGCGAAGATCAGGTGATGAATTCCGGAATAGTCACTTCGGTCATTCAGAAGCTGTTCTATCTTTCCGCGCAGCGAGTCGCGATCTGTTGAATTCGTAAAAAAATGTTGTGAACATCCTGAGTCACCTCGGCCCGCCATGTCCTGATGGAACGGTGTGGGTCACGGGTCGTTGATCGCTGTCGAATGACATACCTTCCCGGTGGGACTTGTCGAAAGATAAACTCGCCTCGCGAATTTGGAATCTGCATCTCCAGCACCGGTACAACCATGTCGTCGGCTGTCGCGTCGTAAACAGCGCGTTCGTGAGCCGTGTCGTTCTGACGGGAAATTGTGACGTACGTGGAAGACTTAACGTTCGTGCAGAGCCCCAATATGATGCCGTCCCCGGTGCGCTGCGTCACTGTCGGGTCAGCTCCTTCAGTCACGGACACCTGAGCAATTTCGACCACGTGTCGTGGAGCGACCTCACCATCTGCCGAACTCGGCATGACAGTCAGCAGGTATTCTCCGGGCATCAGACTTGCCTGGACAACATTGATGAAATTTACCTTCACACGGATGACTGGCACAAATCTGTGAACCAGAGGCTGACGGCGACGAATGGACACTATTTGCTGTGGCGCGGCAACAGACTCAGGCACCTCCCACCTTAGTGTCGCAGTGTCCGGCCATCTGAATTCCTGCAGGTCGTTCCCGTCCCTGACGCCTGCCACCCAAATATTCTGCGTGCTTCGGAGCGTCCGGCTGCCACGGAAAAACACCAGATCTGTGTTACCAGCGAATCCGTAATCGGTGTTGCCCGCGAATCCTTCAACGTGAAATTCACCGTCAGCATTCGTGACATCAAAGTTTTCGATGTAGCTGCCGTTACCAACGATCGACTGACGGTCGACGCCGGTCTGAACGAACGCCACCACAACGTCGCTCACTGGGTGCCCTGTGCTATCCGTCAATCTACCGGAGACTGAGCGTACGGTCCGTCCAAGATCGCGAACACGCGCTACAGGACTTTCAAGCCGCAGTTCCGATGCTGCAAAATCCCGGAACTCTTGCAGTATCCTCCGGCCAATACGGCGTTTCAGGAACGACCATGACTCATCGGCCTGGACATTGTTGCCGGACAGGAGAACGGTCAGGCCCACAAGAATCCAAAGCAGCTTCATCGGTGCACCTCACAGGTTGCCAGGCGAGCAAGCCGTCACAATACCTGAGAGAGTGAGCCGCGGATAAAAACATGCCAGGCACCGGCGGCTAGCGCCGTGCCGCTCACAGGAACAGTTATTCGGACTGCTTCCCAGGGGGGCTTGATAACACACGTGACAGTCTACCGCCGACGGACAATGGTCGTCTACGTAACGGTGGTCTTTTCCGCCGACTCGCCGCCACAGCCCTCCCCTCGCTTAGGCTCGACCCTCCCGCAGGAGGGTGAAGTCTAAAGGGAACGATCTCCCAGCCTTCTCTCGCGTTCGGTGACGGAACCCATCTGGAGGCTGGACTGAGCTTGCGAAGGAAGCCCCGGTGTCGGTTCGCAACTCTCACGAAGATAGCGAAGGTTGACGCAGGCTCTCGCGATGTCTATATTCAGGCATGAGACTATATATAGAATTCCATTTCCCGCTCGAAACAGCGGGATTCGAATCTGAAATGCAAGGTTCGATGGCATGGCAACAACGGCGATTCATGAGGCTGATACGACTGCCGATGCGGATTTTCCTGCGCCGACCGTTGCCAAGGCAATGGCCGTCATTGAGGCCGTGGGGCGACATGCCGGCGGGTTGACTCAGGCCGAAGTGGTTTTGCAGACGGGATGTTCCGCGAATCTGGCATTTCGCGTGCTCAGCACGCTGGTAACGCTGGGGTATATGAATCGGCAGGAAGAGGATCGGCGTTATGTGCTGACCAGTCGCCTGATCCAAAGCTGCCAACCTCGGTCGACGGACAAAAGTCTGGTTCTGAGTGCTCATGCCGCGATGCAATGGTTGCGGGATCAATCGCGAGAAACCGTGCAGTTGATGATTCGCGCGGGCAACAAGGGGCTGGTACTGGAACAGGTTTCGGGATTGGAAGCGGTTCAGGTGATGGGGCGAGTTGGGATGCAGATCCCGCTTTATTCGTGTGCGCCAGGCAAGGTGATTCTGGCGGCGCTGTCAGAGGCGGAACTGGAGCAGTGGCTGACGGTCACGGAACTGAAGGCATTCACCGAAAACACCAGAGCCAGTCGCGCTGCGCTACTGGACGATCTCGCGCGAACTCGTCAGCGCGGCTACGCCGAAGACTGGGAAGAGGGAATCGAAGGGATTCGCTGCGTCGCTGCACCGATCGTTGACGCCTATCAACGTCCGGTGGGAGCAATCACAGTGATGTCGCCGACCAAACGGCTGCCCCAAAAACGATTTCCTGAAGTCGGCCAGTGGTGCATCGATGCCGCATCACGGGTCCGCAAGGAGCTTTTGTCATGACACAGGTACCCGGGGTAAGCTTCCAATTTGGTACACTTGCCATCGTCGCCTGCATTGCCAGTTGCGGTCTTTCGCCACTGCAGGCTCAGGCAATCGACTTCGACAAACAGATTGCTTCGATTCTGGTGTCGCATTGCCTGGAGTGTCATCGCGGGGTCGAACCGGAAGGTGGACTGAATCTGACCGAACTGGCATTGGCAAAGAAGGGCGGCGACAGCGGTGCGGCGATCGTTGTCGGGAAAGCTGCGGACAGTTTGTTATGGGAACGAGTCAGCTCAGATGAAATGCCTCCCACGCATCCACTCAGCAAGGCAAGCAAAGCCACGCTGAAACAGTGGATTGATGAAGGAGCAAAATGGGGTAATGCCTCGTTGGATATCTTCTCAATCACGACGGGAAGCCGAGCCGGTCGTGATTGGTGGTCGCTGAAACCTCTGCGGGATGTTTTACCACCGGCGCTGCAGTCGGGCTGGGGACGCAACAAGATTGACGCTTTCGTGCTGCAACGGTTGCAAGCGGTAGGTCTGCGGCCATCGCCGGAAGCGGACCCGCGCAGCCTGATCCGACGCCTCTATTTCGATCTGATTGGATTGCCACCCGCGCCGGAGCAAGTGGCCGCCTTCGTTGCCGATCCATCAGAAGCCGCCTATCAGAAGACGATTGAGGACCTGTTGAACTCGCGGCATTACGGCGAGCGATGGGGGCGACACTGGTTGGATGTGGTGCGTTTCGGCGAAAGCGATGGCTTTGAACGCAACTTTCAGCGAGAGAATGCGTGGCACTATCGCGACTGGGTCATAGGCGCGTTCAACGACGACATGCCCTACGACGAATTCGTCCGCATGCAGTTGATCGGCGATCAGCTTGTTGGCGGGGCCGACGGCGCAGCGGCAACGGGCTTTTGGGTAGCTGGTGTTCATAACACAACGGTCGGCGGCAGCAAGCGAATGAAGCAGCTCGCCCGACAGGATGAAATCGAAGAAGTGCTGGCCACTGTCGGACAGACATTCGTGGGACTGACCGTCAACTGTGCCCGCTGCCACGATCACAAATTCGATCCGATCACTCAGACGGAGTATTATCAGCTCGCGTCGGCCATTTCAGGGCTTGGCTATGGCGAACGCGTCGTCGTCGTTCCGGACGAACAGGCCAAACTGGCAAACCTGAACCAGCAGCTCACGCAGCAGCAGGCGGAAATTGGTGCTTTCGAAAAAGTCGCGCGCGACAAAATCATTGCCGCGCGCGGGCGAGGTGATGCTGTCATCCCAAAGCCACCCGCAGCGCTGGCGCGATGGGAATTCGACAACGACCTGAACGATTCCCTGGGAGGTCTGCACGGCACAGCTCAGGGGAGAGCTCGCATCGAAAACGGCGCTTTGATATTGGACGGTGAGAGCTTCGTGGAAACCTCTTCTCTGCCACAGGACATTCTCGAGAAGACTCTGGAAGCCTGGATCCAATTGGACAATCTCGATCAACGCGGCGGTGCGGCGATTTCGTTTGAGAATCGCGATGGTGGTGTCTTTGACGCGATCGTTTTCGGCGAACGTAAGCCGAAGCGTTGGATGGCGGGAAGCAACGGTTTTGTGCGAACCGATTCGTTTGGCGGAACCGAGGAAGCAGATGCCATCGATCGACCGGTCCATGTCGCGATGGTCTATCAGAAAGACGGAACGATCATCGGCTATCGAGACGGACGGGCCTACGGTCGTTCGATTCGCAAGTCGGATCCCCAGCCGTTCAAGTCTGAAGCGACGGAGATCCTGTTTGGCCTCCGGCACAAGCCGCCCGGCGGGAATCGTTTCCTGAAAGGCAGGATTCACCGTGCGGCGTTGTACGATCGAGCCCTTTCGCCGGACGAAATCGCCGCCTCAGCGGGCAACGCCACCGAGTATGTTTCCGAAGACCAGCTCACGGCGTCACTGGACGAAACCCAACGTAAACATCGCACGACCTTAAAGGCTCGCATCGCAGAACTGCTGACGGCTCGCGACCAGCAGGCTGCGAAGGCGAATCGAAAGATGTACACGCTTGTCGCCGGTGCGGGGCAAACCACCAACGTGCTGCTGCGAGGCGATCCGGACAACATTGGCGAAGTCGTTGCCCCGGCGACGACGGCAGCCATTGACGGGCTTTCCGCTGATTTCAATTTAGCTCCTGATGCACCCGAGGCGGAACGTCGCCGAAAACTGGCGGAATGGGTGACGCACGAAAACAATCCGTTGTTCGCACGTGTGATCGCCAATCGCGTCTGGCACTATCATTTCGGAGCGGGCATCGTCGATACGCCAAGCGACTTTGGTTTCAACGGCGGGCGTCCGAGTCATCCGGAGTTGCTCGAATTCCTCGCGTGGCAGCTTCGGCACCATGGTTATCGGCTGAAGTGGCTGCATCGACTGATCGTGAGTTCCAGCACGTACCGACAGGCGACGCATGAACGGCCAAAACCCGAGTGGCAGAAAGCTGCAGAAAAAGATGCTGCCAACCGCTTGCTGTGGCGAGCCAGTATTCGGCGACTGGAAGCCGAATCGTTACGCGATGCGATGCTCCGCGTGTCTGGCAAGCTGAACGATAAAGCGGGTGGACCAAGTTTCAAAGACGTGTCGATCACCCTCAACAACGGCACCACATACTATGAACCACTCGACGTCGATGGCCCCGAGTTCTTCCGACGGACCGTCTACCGCTTCAACCCACGTGGTGGCCGCAGTGCCTTGCTCGATACGTTCGACTGTCCCGACCCGGCTTCGACCGCTCCACGGCGTTCGGTGACAACGACGCCGCTTCAGTCGCTGAGCCTCATGAACAATACGCTCGTGCTGCGGATGTCAAACTACTTCGCACAGCGAATTCGCGACGAAGTTGGTAACGATGCATCCCGGCAGATCACGCGCGCCTGGCAACTGACGATCGCACGAGACCCAAACGAATCGGAACGAACACTCTCCGAGCAACTGGTCACCGAGCACGGTTTGCCAGCACTGTGCCGTGGATTGTTCAACCTCAACGAGTTTGTCGTCATCGAATGAAACATGCAGAACAACTCATGAACAACACTCAGACTTTCGGTCGTCGAGACTTGTTTCACTGGGGCATCAATGGCCTTGGCGCAACGGCGCTGGCTTCGCTGCTGGCCGATGAGACGACATCTGCCTCAGACGCTTCCGGAACGCATCAGCCAAAAGCGAAACGCGCGATTCACATCTGCCTGATTGGTGGCTTAAGTCACGTTGATTCGTTCGATTACAAGCCGGAACTGAAAAAACTACACGGCAAGTCCCTGCAGACGGACGAACAGCCGGACCTGTTCTTCGGAAAGGTCGGACTGCTTCGTGCAGAAGACTGGAACTTCAAGCCGCGTGGCAATAGCGGCCTGATGATCTCGGACATGTTTCCTCATATCGCAGAGCTGGCTGACGATCTGACCGTGCTGCGCAGCATGGAATCGAAGTCAGCCAATCATACGCCTGCACTTTTTCTGGCCAACAGTGGCTTCGAGTTCAACGGCTTTCCTTCCATGGGAAGCTGGATCTCGTACGGCATGGGACTGGAAAACGAATCGCTGCCGGCCTATGTCGTGCTCAATGACGAGCGAGGTGCCCCGAACACCGGAGCATCCACCTGGGGTAGCGCTTTCCTGCCGTCGAATCATCAGGGAGTTGTGCTGCGTGGTGGCGAGCAACCGGTGCGGGATCTGTTTCCCGGCCGCAATCTTAGCGCGGAGACCGACGCGGCAACCCGTCAGTTCGTGCAGGCCGTCAACCAGCAGCATGTCGACCGTACCGGACTGGATGCAGTGCTGTTGGCGCGCCTGAAGAGTTACGAGCTGGCGGCGAAGATGCAAACCTCAATTCCCGAAGTCAGCAGCTTCGTCGACGAATCGGCGGCAACGCAGGACTCGTATGGCATTCACGATCAGCCGACCGCCGATATGGGGCGTCGCTGCCTGCTCGGTCGACGACTGCTCGAACAGGGCGTGCGATTCGTGCAGCTGTTCTCCGGCGGACCGATTGCCGGAAGTCCCCGAGCAAGCTGGGATGCGCATGAGAACGTGAAAGAGAATCACACGCTGGAAGCCGGTCGCATCGACAAACCGGTGGCAGCATTGCTGAAGGATCTCAAGCAACGCGGCATGTTACAGGACACACTCGTGCTGTTCACGACAGAATTTGGTCGCACGCCGTTTGCTCAGTCGGCCGCCGATCAGGTCGGTCCCGGTCGAGACCACAATCGCTACGGCTTCAGCTGTTGGATGGCCGGAGCCGGATTGAAGCCCGGTTTGGCGATTGGCAACACCGATGAGATTGGCTGGAAAGCGGTCGAACGTCCGACTCCCTGGCACGATTTCCACGCGACCATCCTGCATCTGTTCGGCATCAACCACGAACAACTCACCTACTACCACAACGGCATCCAGCGCCGTCTGACCAATGTCCATGGAGAGGTGATTAAGGAAGTGCTTGCGTAGTTCACCCCTGAGCCGACTGTGAGCAAAGAACAGTTCGGCCGAGTTGAGAAAAGACCGAATGAAACGACGGTGAGCCGAACCGATGCCAGGCAAGGTCGTGGCCGAGGACGGACAATGAGCTGGGTAGGCCGATCGGTCACCACCAGCGCGCGCGATCGTTTGGCGCAACTAACCGGGTTTCGAAGGCGTGAATTCCGGCGCCTTGCCACGGCAGGTTCCATTGAAAGTGGCAACTGGACGCCGATTGAACTTTTTGACGTCCAAATCGATGACTGGCCTGCGCATCTTCTCCAGTCATTGCTTGCCGAGCTCGGCGATGGCCGCGTACTGATCGTGTGGCGAGTGACAAAGAACGGGAAGGAAGAGCCAGCCTATAAGTACTTCGCTGTTTCTGACGACGGCGGGCTGACGTTTTCAAAACCGGCGGTGTTCCGTTACAGCGACGGCAAACGTTTCTTTTCCAGTAGCACCTTCCACCGGCTTTATCGCAGCAGCAAAACGGACAAGCTGTATTGCATCGGCAACATTATTCCAACGCACACCACGATTCCGGGGCACCCACGCTATCCACTGATTATTGCGGAAATCGACGAACAGACACTCGGGCTGAAAAGAGAAACCGTAACGGAAATCGACACACGTCACAGCGGTGAAGGCGAGCGTCTGCAGCTCTCGAACTTCTGGGTCAACGAAAGCCAGGAAGAGAAGAATCTTGAGATCTATCTGACACGGATACACGAAAACGCAGACGAACTCTACACCGCGAAAGTGTATCGCTACACAGTGACGTTCAGGTAAACTCGAGCCCGTCCTGGTGAGCTTTATCGGTAGTCAACAAACCGGTTGTCTACATCGATTCACGGCTCACTTGATGAATTTGCGTGCTTATCCGATCATCTTCACTCCCATGCCTGCCACCCAACAGTTCAGGCATAAAATTCAAAGGTCATTCATTTTATGTTAAAACCCGCAGCCGAGTTGAAGGCCAGGCTGGCCACTGACGAACCCGTTGTTGGGTTGATGGCGACCGATCAGGCATGGCCGTTGCTGGTGGAAATCTGCCAGAGCAGCGGCCTGGATTACCTCATCATTGATCGAGAGCACGGCCATTTTTCAGACGAACTGGTCAGCCAAATCTGCCAGGTTGGTCGCCTGGCCAGCTTTCCCGTTCTGATGCGTACCGTTTCGTGCGAAGCGTCAGTCATACGGCGGGCGATGGACATGGGGCCGTGCGGATTGCTGTTACCATGCGTGGAATCGACGGATCAAATCGATCAGGTTCAGCAGGCAGCACTGATGCCGCCTCGCGGCAGACGTCGCCCAGGAGGCATGGGCAACTACTGGATCGACAATTACCAGTACGAAACGTGGAAGTCGGAGTTCGAAGAACACTTCATCGTGATTCCACAGATTGAATCACTAGTCGGTGTGAACAATGCCGCGTCGCTGGCCGCTCATCCGTTCGTGACTGCGCTCGGGCTTGGCCCATACGACCTTTCCGCCGATCTGGGTTGTTGCTGGGAACCGGAGAACGAGAAGTACCGGTCCGCACTGCAGCAGGTCAAAGCGGCCGCGGACGGTGCCGGCAAGAAAGTGTGGGCCGGCACCGACGCTCCGACACTTCGCGCGCAAGGATTCACGTTTCTGTGGATCGGCACGACCACTTCACTGCTGACCGGCGCGATCAGGCAGAATCTTCGTGACATCAATGCCCCTGTCTCGTCCGAAGAACGCGCAAAGACCAATGATCATCCGCCAGCTTAGTTCCAATCTTCTTAACGACTAGCGCGCAACCCCATTCCCGAAGTCGTGAAACGACTGCGCGTCGCAAGAGTTTGTGACCGAGGGTTGATCGTGAAAATGGCCTTGAGAGAGACCAGAGGAATTCCCGAGGAGAATCCGAACCAATTTAACAGGTCCTCAATGTGGCGACAGAATTTGAATTCCCGAACCCGTGCTGTTTTGATTTCGAGTCGGGGTAACCAGACACGGTTAGAACTTTTTGCCGGGCAGCCGTGGCGTCGGCCGCGTTCGAATCCCCCGCGTGGAGCGTGGAAATAGCGAGATTGCGGAGCAGGAGCGAAGGTCCGGTTCAATTCTCTCATGACGAGATTTCGTCGAGTCTTCACTTGCCGTCATTCCAGATGATGTGAGTCCCGCTCTTTCCGGGGACTATGATGTCCTTCCAGCCATTACCGTCGAGATCGTGGATGCGAATCTGCAAGCCGATGCCGGGGCCTTCTCCTGCGGGAGCCGTCGATATCAGATGCTTTGTCCAGGTCTGCGATTCCGGGCGCCAGTCATAGAACTGCACGGTGATGTCGTCGTGTGCACCGGCGTCCTTACCCGCCGCCGAGGAACACGACATCCGCCCTCGATACAAAATAAACGCCAGCACCATCCGAGTGATCATCAGGCGAGCTAAGTCGTTGAGCGAAGTTTGAGACAGATATCGCTTGAGAGCGCGTGCTGATTCGGCGACGATCACCATGGCGGGTCCTTCCGCATGAGTGGTGAAATTCCAATGATCCGTTCATGTGTTGGATCCGCTTTTTACGCAATACCAATTCCCTGTACGTCAATGAAATAGCGCAACTTCAAAACTTACGCGTCGGGTTACCTTTTGTGTTCTTCGCGTCACTTCGTTTTAAACGCCTCGCTTTGAACGAGGGAGTGAACGAACTCGCTCAGCAAAAACTGATTGCTCTTCGCTGAACTGACAATGTTGTTCGCCAGTTCTTCATCGGTGACCCCGAAGGGACGGCCTAACGCATACTCGATCAGGTGTTCGGTGAAACCGCGGGCAAAGTCTTCTTCGCGCTCGGTTATCCGGTCGCGTAGTTCGTGGTAGTCGCTAAAGGCCGGGCCTTTGTGGAATGCTCCTGAGGCGTCGATCTCCCACGACTTTCCTTTCCCTACTCTCTTTCCTTTCTCGTCTGTCAACTTGTAGCTGTCTGTGGTGCGCCACTTTCCGGCGGCGCCCCAGTTTTCCAGACCGAAGCCGATCGGGTCGATCTTGCGATGACAGCTCGCGCACTGGGCTTCTTCCTGGTGTGCCAGGAGCCGCTCTCGTGTGGTGAGGACCTGACCTTCCAGTCGTGAGATTTGCGGGACGTTGGGCGGCGCTGGTGGCGGCGGATCGTTCAACAAATGTCGCAACACCCAGGCTCCGCGCTCGACAGGGCTGCTCACGACGCCGTCGCTGCCCATGGCGTGGATGGCGGCCATGCCCAGCAAACCGCCGCGTGGCGAATCGGCGGGCAGCTTTACTTTACGGAATTCGTCGCCCGTAACGCCGTCGATTCCGTAGTAGGTGGCGAGCAAGCCGTTGATAAAGACATAGTCGCTTTTGAGAAGCTTGCCGAGTCGACCACTTGCCTTATCTCGGAGGAGATGGGCGAAGGAGTGATAGACTTCCTCACGGGAGGCGGATCTCGTGCTTTCATCAAACTCGCGATGCAGCGTTACGTCGAACTGGAAGAATTCGAGGCGCTCCATGTTCAGCCACTGATGCACGAATCCGGAGACGAATTCATCCGAACGTGGATCAGCGATCAGCCGGTCCACTTGTTCGCGGAGAACCTTCGGTTGGTGCAGTTCGTTCTTTTCCGCAAGCTCCAGCAGCTGCTGATCCGGCGGAGCGCTCCAGAGGAAGTAGGCCAGACGCACGGCGAATTCGCGGTCGCCCAGTTGGCGTCGTTCGGATTCGTTCCCGGGCTCATTGAGATAGAGAAAT
>JAPYTO010000123.1 GCA_029941865.1 Fuerstiella sp.
ACAATTCGAAGAAGAACTTTTCGCATGATTTGTTGTCGTCGGATGACAGGTCGAAACGCAGTCCTGCCCATACCGACTGCTTACTGTCGCCGTCTCGCAACCGGGCACGACAACGACACCAATCTGTCAGCTTGGGCTGGACCACAGTTTAGCGAATTGCGGCGGTTCAGCGAAATCGCAGTATCTGATTGTCAATGAGCCGCGTTTTTCCAACGCGTGCGGCGATCAGAGCAACGGCGCGTTCCGGGCGTTGGGGCAACGGTTCAAGCGTCTCGCAGTCAACGACAACGGCGTAGTCAGGATCTACGCCGTCGGTGCCTGAAATCAGCTGCTGCAGCTGCTGAGCGATCGAATCGGGAGTCTCGGATGCCGTTTGCGCAAGTTCCTGTGCCCGCGAAAGTGCGCGGAACAGGATCAGTGAGCGTTCCCGATCAGCGGGCGACAGATAACGGTTACGACTGCTCATCGCCAACCCGTCGTCTTCGCGAACGATGGGACATGTCACGATTTCCAGCCCCCAGTCCAGGTCGCTGACCATTTGTCGAATGATCAGCTGCTGCTGGTAGTCTTTTTGACCGAAGTACGCCAGATCCGGAACCGCGATGTTGAACAGCTTTGCGACCACGGTTGTCACACCGTCAAAGTGCCCCGGACGGTGTCGGCCTTCCAGCTTCCGGGTCAGACCGGTCAGACGGACTTCAGATTCCGCATCGGCAGCGTACATCTGCGATGTTTCCGGAGTGAAGACCAGGTCCACTCCGGCAGCCTCACACTTTTGCAGGTCATGCTCAAGCGAACAAGGATAGCGATCGAAATCCTCATTCGGCCCGAACTGCAGGGGATTCACGAAGATCGTGGCGACGACAAAGTCGCAATCCCTGCGCGCGGCGTCCATCAGACTGACATGCCCTACGTGCAGCGCGCCCATCGTGGGCACAAGGCCTATGCGTTTGCCGCCACATCGGTGGCTCTGTACGACGTCGCGGACCGCCGATGGTAAGGCTTCAACCTGCATCGTGCCTTACTAGAAAGCGTACTTCGAGTTAGCCCGGTCGAAGTCAGCATCGGTCAGGCGGACGTTCGTCCTGATATCGCTAAACGTATAGTCTTCGACAAGTGGTGCTTTGGTGCCCGACACTTTGGGGAAACCATATTGCTGTACGCGAACTGGCAAGCCGGTGGCGTCATCGATCCACAGACGTGTTTTTTGAAAGCGAAACTGACGCCGAGGCTGTGGGTGCGAACATTCGATCACGTGACACGTCATTTTTCCCAACTGAGCATCTTTGTAGTACTTAACGTCGCTCTCGCCGAACTTCACTTCTTCCTGCCACTGTTTCATCACGGCTTTGACAAGGTTGCCAATCCCGGCCATGGTGATGGGATAACGGTTTTCGCTCATTGCCGTGGAATCGGTTGGCACCAGTTCCATCGTGCCGACGATGCTCAGCAACCCGGCCTCATGGGCCAGCAGGTTGCCGTTGTTCCGGCCTTCCACGTACAGGACTTCGCGACCTTCGTGGGGGTTTTCGAAGTACAGATAAACACTGAACGGTTTGTGCCGAACCTTGATCCTGATCTTTTGTTTGATCAGGCTGGTTCCCACGACCTCGTGTTTAAAGAACGCCGCTTCGTAACTGGGAATTGCTTCAATCTTTTTCAGACAGGTCTCTGCGTACCGAATGGCCGGCTGCAGCGGGTGTTCCTTCTTGCCGGCTTCATCCGCCTGAACGGTGCCTGCCAGAAGCAGAATCATCGTGGCTAAGATGGTGGGGCACTTGATGCATTTCATAAATATTTCTCCGACGGGCCGGATGCGGTGGTTGAAATACCTCAGTTCAAAACAGTGTTTGGGCAGAACGGCCACACGGCAGCTGCAAAGCGCGTCCCCGCAATTGTCGTGCATTTTACGTTTTGTAGCGAGATGACAGCCGTGTTGTTGAAGTGTTTCGCAGGAATTTCAGGATAACGAACGCGTCCGGGGCTCCGATTGCTGTGTGGGAAAACTGAGATTGTAGTGAATATCACTTGTTCTTAGACTTCGGCAGAATCTGCCTCATCGGAGAAGGATCTCCCGAAATTGGTGTGGAAGACAGAATGGAATCTTCACGCGGCGGACCGCTCACAACATTTATCATGATGCTGCCACTAATCGTGGTGCCGGCTATCGCTATGTTGAGACCATCCAACCCTGAGGGCGGCTTTCTTAGCTCGCTGCTTTCGGCGGGTTCCGGCGATTCAGCGGAATCGGAATCTTCAGGCGATGAGCCTGACTTTGATGGTTTCTCGGAAAGCGACTTTGAGGCCGAATTTGCAGAGATATTGGATTCGGACGACGAGGACAGTGGTGCTGAGGCTCCCCTGTTTTCAGAAGAACCCTCGTTTCCATCAGAGTCTGACAGGCCCAATTCACCATCGGTCGTGACACCACAGGCATTCACCCAGACTCCCCCGTCTGCCAATTCAGCGGCTGAGACCGGAGTCGAAGCACTGACCGCTCAGGTTCGAACACTCGGGGCCACTCGCACCTTGTGGTTTTCGCCGGGAGACACTTCAACATATGGATTCGTTGCATTCTTCCCCGCAGGTCAGGGAATCGTGCGCTACAGGTTCGAAGCGATTGCCACTTCGAAAGCTGCGGCCGTACGGGATGTGATACATCAGGCCAGCGAATGGAAATCATCGCAGAGCCCGTAGTCAGCAAAGAACTGAATCCCGATCTTCTGAAGGAACCGGCACTCTGCCTCTGGCAGCGGCGTAGAAATGTCCTTCCGATGCCGAACAGCGAATTTCGCTGACTCATGGCCGCGGTTGACGCGTTTCAATAGCAGAACGGCTGCCCCCACGAGCCAGAACTGGTTCCGTCAATTTGTAAACTGCTCTAACGGACGCTCTTGCCGCATTGCCGAAGCCTTACGCTGGCTGAAATTTTCTGGTATCGGTCGTCCGAACATCCCTCCGTCCGTGTCTCCATGACCAATCCCTTCAGCACACAAACGATCCGTCAGCCTCGCAGCTCTGACGCCTGGGAACAACTGCGACATGATCACCGTGTCCATTCCGGGCAGCAACTTCACACCGTTCGGTTTATCTCGGGGCCACTGTTTACCCTGAAGGACTCCGTTGACGAGTCCTTTTTTCTGGCAGACGGACGACTGGTTCGATCAAATCGCCTGGCTCGCCTGGAAGCGGTCCTGCTGATTTCGAACTCAGCGGTAACTGCTCGAAAACTGGTTCAGCAGGCCGGACTGATCGACACGCAGGAGGTGAACCAGCTGATTGACCTGTTGAACCAAAACTACGATCGCACTGATTCTGCGTTTCGAGTTGAACAGACCGCGACCGGTTTTCTGTTGATGACCCGCCCTGCCCTCGTCAGCTGGCTGGATCGACTTCATCAACGACAGTCACAAATGAAACTGTCTCAGCCAATGATGGAAACGCTGACGATCGTCGCGTACCAGCAGCCCGTGACTCGAGCAAACGTGGAATCCATTCGCGGCGTCCAGTCAGCGGAAATGATCCGGCAGTTGATTGACCGCGGTTTGCTGCAGGTTGGAGGGGAAGAGGATTCCCTGGGCAGGCCGTTTCTGTACATCACATCGCGACAATTTCTCGATATGTTCGGCCTGGGCCGAGTCGAAGACCTGCCGGACTACGAGACGATCGCTCGTCGACCGGAGATGGACGTCGAAGCGGAGAGGGAAGCGGACGAAACTGAATCCGAGGACGAGGAAACCGAGGAGGAGAGCGACGGCAACAGGACGGGGCAGGCCGATTTCGGCAACACGGGGTAGCCCTGTGTGAATGTGCCGGGCGTGAGGAACGAGTCGACCGTTACACGTCAGCCGTATTCTGCGAAAGACCGGCCAGCGGCCTGATCAGTTCGAACAACTCGTTATTGATATCGCTGACCGAGCGAAGCTCATCGTCTTTGCTCAGGCTTTCCACGAC
This sequence comes from Fuerstiella sp., assembly GCA_029941865.1. GTDB lineage: Bacteria > Planctomycetota > Planctomycetia > Planctomycetales > Planctomycetaceae > Fuerstiella. Next base: position 3,955 of record JAPYTO010000123.1, read on the forward strand.
CTGCCAGTCGTCTCGTTGCTCAGCGATGCCCAGATAGCAGCGACGGACACGTTCCAGATACGGCAAATTGGATTCCTGGATGTCCGCTTCGTCATCAGTATAGTCACGTGCGCCCTTGCGACTGACCAGTTCCCGGCTCCATTTGGAACTAATGTCGATCAGGATGTTCAGGTTTGGCCGCGGCAGGCCGAATACGACGTGCTCGACGTGGTCAATCCACGCAACCAGCTCTGACCGTTCCTGCCCCTCCAGCTTGGCCGACTGGTGAGCCAGGTTGGAGCCAGTGAATCGGTCAAGAATGACCACGTCGTGATCGTTGATCGCCTGTTGCAGCACCGGCCGGGATTCAAAGCGATCGCCCGCATACAATACCGACGCCAACTGAGGGTGAACCTGGTCCAGCGAACCAAAACGACCGTTCAGAAAATCTCCGATGGCACTGCCAAAGGTGGTTTCTGAATACCGGGGAAACTGCAGAACAGTGGCCCTGACGCCAGCCGCAACAAGTCGTTCGACCAGCTGCTTCGACTGCGTGCCTTTGCCTGATCCGTCGATGCCTTCAATGGCGATGAGTGTCGTCATGCTGTGATCTGTTCGTATTTAGGTCTGCGGACCGTCGGTGCGGGATTCAGACGTTGTGGATTGAGTTCGTTTAACCGCGTGCCCAACGGGCCGCGTTTGCCGGTGTTCGAATCGAGAGTCGCTGCCCATGCTGCAGGCGAAGGGAAAAATTCTTCAGTGGCGTACCTGTGGGGACACCGCCAACTGAGCAGCGGTCATGCAACTCGCAATCTGCTCAGGCGTCTCGACACGAGACGCCTGAACTCGTTCTCGATTCGCCTCTTCCGCGACACAACGAACAAACGTGCCGCGATCGGCGTCGGTCCCGCGCACTTCTGTCGGGATGTACCATTGATCCGTCCCTTTCACCCAGCCCAGGCGGTCGTCGCATGTACGCTCGACCAAAACAATTTGCTCGGCCCCGGATTCTATTCGACTGCGATAAAACTCCAGTGCCAAATCACGCTCCAGCTCACTCAGAGCATGGACACGTTCCTTGATGACGTTGCCTGGAACCTGGTCTTTGAAGTCCGCCGCCGCTGTGCCATCGCGGCGGCTGTAGGGGAAGACATGAATTTTCATAAAACGTGCGCGTCGACAGGTTTCCAGAGTTTCCTCAAACTCGGCATCTGTCTCGCCGGGAAAACCGACAATAACATCTGTCGTGAACGCAGGATCGTTGCCCAGCATCTCCCGAATCTGTTCCAGCCGCTCAAGAAAACGGCCGACTCGATAACGCCGCCGCATTCGCTGCAACACAGTGTCCGATCCACTCTGCAAGGCCGGGTGAAACTGAGGGCAAAGGTGTTCGCAGTCGCCGGCCGCCTTGATGAAATCGTCGTTAACTTCCACCGATTCGATGCTGGACAGTCGCATGCGCCAGTCGCCGGGAATTCGATCCAGTCGCCGAAACAAATCCCACAGCCGTTCCGGCTTATCGCCAGGCGTCAGATTGTTGGTGTCGATACCAAAGTGACCGACGTGAACTCCACTGATGACGATTTCCGGGTAACCATTGTCGATCAGTCGGCTAAATTCTTCTTCGATGTCGATCGGGCGACGGCTGCGAATGCCGGGACGAACCCGGGGAATGATGCAGTACGAACACTTCAGAATACAGCCGTCCTGTATCTTCACGAATGCTCGGTGATGCCCTTCGAATTCGCTGATGCCCGCCGGCATGTCGACGATGCCGAACCGACCCAGCACATCAGGCAGCTCACGCTTGTCGGTCACCACTTCAATGACGTTGGGCAGTTCACTGACGGCCTGTGGGTCGCGGGTTGCGTAACAACCCATCACGATCGTTTTTGTGTCAGGATTTTTCCGAGCGAGCTGCCGAATGACCTGCCTGGATCTGCTGTCTCCGTTGTTGGTGACGGTACATGTATTCACCACGCACAGGTCGGCCGGTTCGTCATCAAGCGCTTCACGATACCCGTTTTCGCGCAGAGCTTCCCGTACCAGCTGGGTTTCGTACTGGTTAACCTTGCAACCAAGGGTGATCAATCGGCAGGTTCGTTCCGGAGCCATTACAGCGCGTACTTTTCACTTTTCCGACGGAGGCGGTTGTTGAGCACCAAATACTGATGTTCCGTAACCGACTCTGCAATTGTGGTTTCCGTGGGATATAGATTTTCCTTCACATTTAGGCATTTTCCGAATTTTTTGCACACTCTCGGTCACGGGAGCCGGGAAATGGTCCACGCAAATACGAACGGTACGTTGCTCCCGTGCAATTCCGCCAACGACATGGTGTGGCTATGCACTCGGCAGATTGCGAGGTGGACGCCTGAACAGTCGATCACGAGAACTATAAGAGCAAGGTGAATAATCATCGCACCCCACCCAACGGGGACAGGCCCTGCCGGACAGGATCTGTCCAACCACCTACCTAACATCCACACCATGACCGAATCACCGCAACTGGTACGCATGCCACGACCGCATGAGCCAGTGATGACAGTGAACGTGGCGAGATGATCGACAAACTGATGGTCGCCATCGAAGACCGTAAAGTGACGTTGATCGTCTATCAGCCCATGCAGGCGACACAGTGATCAATGGAATTCGAAACACGTCATGGAGTGTTTTTCCGGCCCGTATCAACGAAATCTATTCGACTTTCGAACAGCGTCCGAGCGATTTCAGTGGATCGAAGACACTTCCGAAACCGTGTTCGTACCGTTCAATACCGATGCCGAACAGCTCATTAATCAACTCCGCCAACTACAGAACGACACGCCGCTGGTTCACCGATTGCGAAAAGTCCTCCGGCAACTCCAACGCTATTCCATCAGTGTGTTCCCCAACATTTTTCGAGCCATGGCTGGCCACGACATCGAGGTCTTCGATTCCGGCCACGCCGTCCTCATCAACCCGTCATGTTACGACAAACAACCTGGATTCCGCCCCGACCTACCGGGCTTCCCCGAACTCCACACTCTCATTGTTTAACCCGTGGTCGCAGACCAGGCCGCCCACCGACGACGATGACAAACAGCCAGGTCTGCGACCGCGGAGCAAACAGGTCACCGCCTTCCAGCACTGGACCATCACGCCTGTCGAATACAAACGTGGCAAACCCAAAACGAACGACTGCGATCGAGTGCAACTGTGTGCGCAAGCCATGTGTCTTGAGGAAATGCTGCCGACTAACATTCCTCGCGGTGATCTGTTCTATGGCAAGCAGCAGCGGCGTACGGAAGTTCTGTTTGACGAAGGATTGCGAGCGACGACTCGGCACACGACAGATCGACTGCACGTTCTGATTCGCTCACAACAAACTCCCGCGGCAATTCGGGAAAAAATGCGATACCTGCTCGCTGCTGTCGGTGTGCATGCCGCCGACAGCGAAACAGAAATCAGCGACCGGCTACCTGAAACACATGATTCATCACTAAACCGTTTAACCCGTAGTCGCAGACCAGGCCGTCCCTCGTGAACGTGCCTGCCACAGCCCGACCTGCGCCCCAGTGGAATCGACAGAAAGCCAACGACCATGGTTCACGGCTACCACGTTATCATGCCGCTGTACGGATTCTGGCTGCCCAACGACCCGCGAGGCTCCTGGTCTGACTTTGTCTGGAAATGGGAACTCGTTCGATTCGGTAAAGCCACAATCCAACTGGAACGGCGGGAACTGTGCGATCTGACTCCAAACGAAATTCACAGACATGAAGCTGCGAAAAGATCACTCAACTATCCGCCGGTCATATGGGACGGGGCGCAGGCAGTCAGCATTGCAAACGGATTTTCGATGCAATGCAAAAAGAGCCGTTACTCAGTCTGGGCCTGCGCGATACTTCCCCAGCATGTCCATCTTGTGATCGCCCGACACACTTACGCGGTCGAACAGATGGTGCGACTGCTCAAGGGAGCAGCAACGACGGTACTGAAGAAGCATGGACGGCATCCGCTGAAAACCTTCGCGAAATCAGGTCGGCCACCGCGGCCGTGGGCCGAGTCACATTGGAAGGTCTTCCTGGATTCTGAAGAACAGATTGAAACGGCAATTCGCTACGTGGAACAGAACCCCGAGAAGGAGGGCAAGCCACGTCAGCACTGGAAGTTCGTCACGCCTTTCCGGGGGTTGGAATCGGGGAAGATTACTTATCACTGACCTGTGTTATCTGCGGGGTGTAGACCCGATTGTTATCGATGATTCACCAGACGACCTGGTCTGCGACCACGGGTTAAACAAAGTGCTGCAACATGAAACAACATCTCAACACTCTGTTCGTGACGACTCAGGGCGCCTACCTGCGCAAAGACGGGAAGGCCGTGGCCGTACGTATCGAGAAGGAAACGCGTCTGCGAGTTCCTCTGCACAACCTGGATGGTATTGTCGGATTCGGGCGTGTTTCCATGAGCCCGGCCCTGATGGGAGCCTGTGCAGACGCCGGTGTTTCCATCAGTTTTCTGAAAGAGAACGGACGCTTTCGCCCCGCTCGCGGGGCGCGGATTGAAACCTGCAGTGCCATTGGTGTGCTGAAGCCCCCTGGACGCCTGCGGCCACTTGTCGTCGAGGCCAAAGGCAGTAAAGTTTGTCAGGCGATCAAAACCCACGCAGCGTCCAACATTCCGGGGTGAGTCCCACCACAGGAGAAACTGATGTCCAAGGTCATTGCGATTGAAGATCAGCAGCGGCTCTCCGCGCGGGAACGCTCGCCCCCATGGTCTGCGATCTTCGTTTTTCTGCTGGCCGTGTCGATCGTTGCGGCATACTGGTGGAAGACGAGTTTACCTGCGGTCGTGCGAATCGCAGGTGGCCCTGCGAACGGTCGGTATGCGGCACTGGCAAATGGTCTGGCCCAGGAGCTTCGTACGCGACTGGCGATTGAAGTCGTCGTCAGCGAGACCGTTGGGTCTCTGGAAAATCTGCACCAGCTTGAAACGAACCAGGTTCACTTCGCTCTGTACCAGCCCGAAACGCGGGAGATTCTGGAAGGACGGGACGGATCCAGCGGAGACGAAGAACCTGCCGCATTCGTCAGCAACCTGTACCCTGAGTTTCTAATACCTGTCGCCCCGAAGAATTCGTCCGCAGCACTCAACCGTATTAAGAATCGGATTTGGTGCTGCAACGATCGCCTGTCAGGTGACTTTGCCATGACACAGCTGCTGCTGCGTCACATTGGCAACGCTGAGGATACAATTAACGTCGAACATGTATCCTACTCTGATCTGCCGAAACAGATCGCTGCGGGTCACGTCGAAATTGGGATTATCTGTTGTGGTCTGCAGGCCCCGGTCCTGCAGGAATTACTGGCTTCTTCCCTGGCAAAACTCATCGACGTTCCGTCCGTGGACGCTCTGGCTCGTCGAAACACGTCATTGTCGCGCGACGTTATTCCTGCTGGATATTTTCAGGTCTCGCCGGCCATACCTCTGGAAGACTTTCACACCGTCTCACTGCACGCTCAGCTACTGGCCAGCAACAATGCCCCGGTGGGTCTGGTCGAAGAAGTGACTCGGATCGTCACAGAAGCTCGTTTTCAGCGTCGACACGGACTGACCGAGTTGTTTGAAGGCGGCACAACCTACGCGACACAACGTCCTGAATTTAAGATGCATGCCGGGGCCTCCAACGTCTTCAACCCCGACCTGAAACCGTTCATTAATCCGGATTTTGTGGAAGGGACGGAAGGTATTCGGTCTTTCCTTGTGTCGCTGATCGCTGCGGCGTGGTTGTTACGTCGCTGGTGGACGCGACGTCTGGTCCGCAGCCAGGAACATCGACTGGACCGCTACATCCGTCAATTGCTTGAACTCGAACGTCAGCAGATGACAGTCGATGGCGAAGGCAATGCCGAAGAATCGAAGCGACTGCAGACGATGCTTGATGATGTCACAATTCTGCGGCAGGAAGCCCTGTCCGAATTCACGGCGCACGAACTCAACGAAGACCGTGCCGTCGACTGCTTCATCGAAATGTGCCATGCGCTTAGTGACAAGATCAACGCAAAACTGACGCGACATGCGTTGCATGCGCTACGTCAGCGCTTGTGACCGTGTTCATGGTAGTTTGTCGAGACTGATCCGCTGCCCCAAAGGCATCACTCTGATCCAACAGACCTGATCCTGTGGGAGATGCAGTACGGTTGTCCTGTGCGGCAAATCTCCCCGTCCGGGGCGTCCCGGCAAAAGGACGCCCGGCCACCGAACAACTCGGTATTCTCGAAAGATCCCCGGCTTTATACAGTTCAGCAGCCATTCCGACGCTCATGGTAGGCGCGCCGGTCAGGAGACAGATTTCTGAATGTCGCCCGAAGGGTCGAAACAATGCGTCTTTCCGCTTTGCTATTGTTCAAAGTGATTGTCTGCGGGTGCGGCCACTTTGATTCGTCGTCGACCGTTGAGACCAGGAGTGTTCCTCAACCGACAACGTCAACGACGGCAGTGACTGTTTCACTTCCAAATCCCGTTGATCCGGAACTGCCGGAGGATGGCTCAGCCACGGCCATTGACGCTGTCGCCGAAACACCACAGGAACCGGAGAATTCGGAGGAAGTGACACGACTGCTGGACGAAATGCAGCAACTGCGCATTGCACCGGCACGGACAGAACTTGAGCAGGCGAAACAGGATCGCCGCGAGCGCAATCAAAACATCGTGCAAATGGCGACCCGCGCGCTGCAGCTGACTGTGGATCGCGAGTCGAAACAGACGCACTTCAATCAGGCCGTCGAACATCTTCTGGAAGCCAGGTTTCAACTGGCACTGAACGGCGCCAAAGAAGACATTGACCAGCTGTACGCTGACGTACAGGCACTCAATGATCGCAATCCCATGTCAGAAGCTGCCGCTGAGGGTGTCTACTATCTGGCCAGATTCGCTCATACGAAAGCCCGTCTGGTGGAACGTTCCAGCTTGATGTGGCTGCAGAATTTTTCACGATTGGCACGCGAGTTTGCAGATCGCTTCCCTCACCAGGAACAGCGGGCGGTCTCGTTGCTGTTTGGCGCGGGGCGAAGTTGTGAAGTACACGCTGCAGTGTCTCAGAAAGAAACAGACGTCAAACGGCTGATGACCGAAGCCGAGCTGTGCTACCGCACACTGGCAAACAAATTTGGTGAAACATCACAGGGCCACGAGGCGGCGGCCGTGCTGAGACGGCTATCACTGCCCGGCAGAAAGATTTCTCAGTTCGCCGGCCCCACGCTAAGCGGCAACTACGTCGATTGTGAGAACTTCCGGGACCAGGTCACCGTCATCTATTTCTGGGACAGTGAAAACACAGAATTTCAACAGAACATGCTTCCGTTGCTGCTACAGGCCAACGAAGTGTCGTCCAATCGCCTGAGGTTTGTCGGTGTCAACCTGGATGAAGACGAGTCTCTCGCCAGAGCGTTTCAGAAGCATGAGACGCTCCCCGGCGAGCAGATTTTCTTTGCCGAACAGGATCGGCGCTCGTGGAACAGTCCGCTGATCCGCTTTTGGGGTGTCTCCAGGTGCCCCAGTGTCTGGCTGGTCGATCGCGAAGGGACAGTCAGCGCCGTTGACGTTGGCGCGTCTCAACTGGTGCAGCAGATGCGAAAACTGTTTGAGTGACGGAATATCTTGAGTCTTTCGGAGTCCCGAAAGCCCTATTCCATCAATACGTAAGAGATGAAGCCGGGATTTCTTCGGCCGCCACGACATCCATCGTGGGTCCCGTCTAAGCCGTGCGACTGGCCTCAAGTCCACAAAAACATTGACACTTTGGCCCGGTTCGACATTTGAACGTTCTCTGACGAGAACTGAGGCGGAAATTCCATGATGTACAGATTGCCAACACGTGTAAGATTGTTCTGTACCTATGGCGGGTTTCCAGGCTGCTTATCGATAGGGCAGCAATCATCTGATCTCTATGCGATCGAACTGCCATGAGCGTCACGACGTAAACCAAGTCAGATTAAAGTGTTAGTTCATTTTTTTGTCAGCGGGCCATGCTGCAGCTAAGTGCAGTGGAATGAGTCCGTATCTGTGGTTTTTATTGTATTGGACGCAAATATGCAGATCTTTTCTTCGGATAGCGATGGTGTAAAGTCCCGCACGGGGTCTCGGACGCGGCAGCACAGCGTGCCACTGAACTCGGAAAGACGACTTGGCCGAATGTCATCATCGGAGAAAAACGCTTCGCTGACGAAGAGGCAACACGAGATCTATGAGTATCTAAAGGACAAGATTCAGAATCGTGGTTACGGACCCACGGTCCGCGAGATTGGCGCACACTTCAACATTCGTTCACCGAACGGGGTGATGTGCCACCTGAAAGCCCTTGAGAAGAAGGGCCTGATCCTTCGAGAGTCCAACATGTCTCGCGCGATTGGTCTCACGGAGGGGCCAAAGGAATCGTTGAGTCTGCCACTCATCGGCACGGCGATCGCCGACAATCCGCTTCAAACAGCCGTGTTGCCAGATGAGAAGGTAGAATTCAAAGGCGTTTTTCTGGGCGAAAACAAAGCCTGTTTGAACGTCCAGGGCTCCGCCTTCAACGCATTGGGAATCTGCGACGGTGACTGCATGATCGTGGACCGTGGCGCTCAGGGAGAGCCGGGAAACCTGGTAGCCGCACTTGATGATCAGCACTGCGTGACGCTTTGTCGGATTCAAGAGGATGGCAAACAACCAGCGCCCGCAATTCCGGGAGCTGATTTTTCGCCCACCCGCCAGATTCTGGGCGTCGTGGTCGGCGTCATTCGCGACTGCGTCAAAGCGACGCCTCGTGAAGACAACGACGAAGAATAAGCGATTATCCAGCTCGACGATTGATTTCCAGCTGACTCAGACGGTTGTACAATGTCTTGAGTGCGATGCCCAGTTCTTTGGCTGCGGCCGGTTTGTCGCCACTGTGTCGGTCAAGCACGTGCAGAATCATCTGGTCTTCCATTTCACGCAGAGTCCGCGGCCGATCGTCAAACAGGGCCAACGCCGGACTTGCGACTGCAGGCCGTCCTTTTCGCAGCAGGCTTTGAGGCAGGTCGTCCGGAGTAATCGCCTCACCGTCTGACAGAATCACTGAGTGTTCCATTACGTTTGCCAATTCACGAACATTTCCAGTCCATGAGTGAGCCTTCAGCACATCCAGTGTTTCGGGTGGCAGAAAATCTTCCGGCAGGGATTCACGCTTAAGATGCCTGGCCACCAGATGGTGAGCCAGAATCGGAATGTCTTCGCGGCGTTCGCGCAGGGGTGGCAGATGGATCTCGAACGTGTTGACTCGGTAAACAAGATCTTCACGAAAGGTGCCGGCTGCGACCATCTCCTGCAAGTCACTGTTCGTGGCACAGACGATACGAACATCAACTTTGAACGGTTCGTTTTCACCGACACGGCGCACTTCGCCGGATTCCAGAAAACGCAGCAGCTTGACCTGCATCGACTTGTTCAGCTCTCCCAGTTCGTCAAGGAACAAGGTGCCGCCGTTGGCCACTTCAAACAACCCCGTCCGAGCCGTATCAGCTCCCGTGAACGCGCCCTTGCGATGACCAAAAAACTCACTCTCGACCAGGTTCTCCGGAATCGCACCGCAATTGACAGCGACAAACGGTGCGTCGGCGCGGTCGCTTTGCTCGTGAACCCGTCGCGCTACTATCTCTTTGCCCGTGCCGGTTTCGCCCAGAATCAGCACGGCCGAACTTGTGGGGGCAATCTTGTCGACTAGTTTCTTAACTCGCTGCATGCCGGCCGATTCACCGATCAGATCGGAACGCCCTTCGACCTGTAACAGCCGACTTTCCAGCGCCACGTTCTTGTTCTGCAAAGCCTTCTTGTCCCCGATCCGCTGCAGCACGGCAGAGATTTCGAACAACGAGACAGGCTTTGGCAAAAAATCATAAGCTCCCATGCGCACCGCACGGATGGCATCATCCATGCTGCCATGACCAGTGCTGATGACATATTCCGTGTCCGGCGAGTGCTCGCGGAGATGATCGATCACGTCCCAGCCGCTGCCACCGGGCATCCGCAGATCGACGATCGCGGCATCAAACGTATTCCTGCTGACTGCATCCATCGCTTCGCCAGGCGATCGGCACACGGTCGCTGCGTGCCCCATCCGCGGAAGTTCAGATTCCAGCAGTGCGGAGATCGATTCGTCGTCATCAACGAACAGAACTCTCAACTTGTGTTTCCCGGATCCAGCCACTGCCAACTCCATGGCAAAATGCTCCGAATTCCTTTCGAAGCGGGTTTTTTCGTGCTAATTAATGGGATAATCGAGGGCACCGCCCATGACAACAACAGTGTCGCGCGGCACACAGATCATCAGTCTTTGTTAGTATCAGAATGGTGCGATCGCAGCAACGGGAGATACTCCGGGACCACTGCGCATCCCACCCATTCACCCCAAGCATCTCATAGTTCCGATTCAGTATCGAGCTGTTTGTCGTAAGCCCATTGATCTGCGACATCGATCTGAAATTGACAGACTGCCTGTCGCCCGCCAATCTCTCGGCACCGGACGCCGCAGAATGCGGCGTCCAACCGCGACGGGCTTGTGAATCCCAGCGCCGCATGGGCTACAGCGAATTTCGCTGACTCATGGTCGAGGTTGACGTGTTTTAAAATCAAAACGGCTGCCCCACGAGCCGGAACCGGTTCTGTCAATTTGTAAACTGCTGTAATCGGCGTGGTGACGAAAGTCAGCCGATTTGGACCCGCATGGCGACAACTTACGGCGACATTCGGAAATTGTTCCCGGCCGGACTGTTCTCAACGGAATGACTCAGGGGCACAACAGGAAAGCCTCGTTTTTTCACCTCTTTCAGGTGTTGCAGCAGCACTCGTCGCACCTCCGCGATGGTCTCCTGTCGCCGATGAATCTCGCTGTGAGCAGCATTCACGCGGACTTCAGATTTGACGTCGTCGCGTCGGGCACTGGTCAGTTTCACCACGCCGTCGGTCCAGTCAGCGATGGACCTGCCCTTGTTAACACCGACGACGTTGTGGTGGGCAACTTCGTCCGGGATCGTCGTCTGACTGACAAGTCGCAGCACGGCCGAATTTCTGTCCAGCGAATCCAGGCTGGTTCGCGGCGCAAACATGCGGTCCCAGATGCTTTGGTTATTCTGACGGAAGATCAGCTGGCTGAGAGACGACGTCTTGCTGGGCAACCACACGATGGAACCGCCTAGCCAGCGCGTGAAGACGTTGGCATAACCGCTGCCTCGAAACGGACTGGCGATTGTGACAATCCGGTCAACTGACCGATCTGCTTCGAAAAAGAAAACACGCTGAATGGCATCGTGGGTTTCCCGGTCGGCCTTGATGCTGGCGACAGGCAGTTTGCTCATGGAGTTCCACAGCTTGTCTTCGCTGTCGACTGTTAACAGATACGACATCAACCCACCCATGCTGTGGCCGACAACCACCATCTGGTCCAGTCGGGCGTTGCGTCCATGCGGGTCACAGCGGTGGCGAAGCTCTTTCAGTCGGTCTCGCAGGCTGGCGGTGGCAAACGTGAGCGGCTGACCGGTGGGATACATGTAGAACCAGAACTGATATTTTTCGCGGATCGCCGGATCGCTTTGCAGATCGTTGAACATTTCCATCCAGGTGACCGGACTGGACCAGATGCCATGAATCATCAGCACAGGAATGCGGTCCGGATCGAACGGCTGCACCATGTACAAGCCTTCCAGTTCCTCAGCCTGGTCAGATCGCAAGAAGGCAAACGTATCCAGCAGCGACATTCTGGGGTTTGTCAGAAACCACGCCAGCGGTGTGCTGATGTCGGTTTCCAGAGGAACCAGTGTGTCGTTGACGACGACTCCGTCGGAAGCTCGCGGATCAAATAGTTGCAGACGAATCGGCTGGTCGGTCTCGTCGCCGACCTGTGGAAATCTGGCGACAACGGTGGCTGGAAGACTCATCCGCTCGGCATAGTAACTTTCCAGGGAACCGTCGCTGCCCTGCCGCTGTCGGCAAATCACAATGGGCACACCGACACCGGACGAAGCATGTCGGTTGCGCAGGTTCTGTAATTCGTAATCGGCGACGAATTGGAATTCGCCCAGCTGATCTTCACTCAACCAATGCGTGGGGTGCGGGATCTCGACGTTTAGCCGGCGTCCAGTCACTGGCATACGAATGGTTTGTCCCAGACGATAATTGCCTTTGTTCTTCACCAGCCGCAGCAGTTCCTGAAGACTGGTATTGTAAATATCCGTCGTTTCACGGTGACGGCCGGCATTAGGATCGATCAGTCGCCCATCTTCATCCGGCCCGGTCAGATACTGCCAGCTGAACTTCGCGGCATCGAGGCAGAGTTCCATCGCCAGTCCGCGGTCCTTCGTCATGGCACTCTGTGCCGCCAGATAACTGACTTCGGAATAGGCGTGCAGCGCCTCGCGGTGGCGATTTCCACCGAACTGATTCCCACAGTGACGCAGCATCTGAACGAAGTCATCGCCGCCACGGTAAGACGACGCTGCCAGAAAAGCGTTCGTCCGTTTTGATGGTCCTTGAGCTCCAAATACGGTTTTGCTCAAGCGCTCCGTGATGGGATTGACCGGCTTTTCCCTCAGTTCCACAAACTTGACCGGCGTACATCCACTCAGCAGCGCAGCAAACGCAGCGCAGACGACAAGCGTCCACAAGTAGCGAGCGGCCGAATGGTGTTGAGAAACAGGCACGGAATGAATGGATCTACAGCGAATTTCGCTGACTCATGGCCGCGGTTCACGTATTTTGATAGCAGAACGACTGCCCCCACGAGCCAGAACCGGTTCCGCTATTTCGTAAACTGCTCCTACGTCAGCCGGTCGTGACAAAGCGGTCGGTCAGCGACGTGATGGTGATTGACGTCGCAGCCAGAGATGGGATACGGTCCGGTCGGTTTCGCCCGTTCGGACTCGCGGCGTAGCGTCTTGGGGAAGCGAATTCCGGTCAATGCCAACCTGTCCATCGACGCAATAAGGGCAAACTGGGCAAACAGTTAGCATCATTGCGACGTAAACCAGGCAGACTGTCCGGGACACTGCAACTGGCTGCACCGGAAATCGCGGTGGGGAACACTTCACATTTGTCATCACAATCCGATCCCTTCGTCGCATGCAGATTTCTCTGGAATCTACGTCCCCTGAGAGCTGACTGCACCTGTTGGACAAAGGTCGCCGAGAACGGCGCGCCGGTTTCGGAGAGTCCGGACTACATTTAATGCACAGGATTCGCTTTCAAACGTGAACAACGCGTTCAGAAAAAATCAACTTCTGCCCGCGACGCTCGGATTTCTTGCGGCAGCGTTGGCATGGTCATGGACTCTGGCTGAACTACTGACCAACGCGCAGCTGGCTCGTCAGATCTGGCCGGCCGATATCAACGCTCAGGTTGTAGCCGGTCTTGGCGGCCGGTTATCGACGGACGCGTTGGGGCGTTCTGTCGCCACGCTGGGAATGCTGAGTGTGTGGGTGCGATTGCTGGCGGCGACCGGAGGACTGACAGTTTTTGTGTGCGTCGTACGGCGGAAGACATCCGTTGGCAACGCGAAACCGGTTCTTCCGGACGTCCTTCGACAGTCATCAGTGGTATTGCTGGCGGGGGCTGGCTGGTGGGTGTTGTGGTTACTGGGGAGCGCCGGCAGCGAAACCCTGCATCGATTTATCGTCGGCAGCGTGGGTCTGTGGCTGTGGATAACCGGGGCGTCTTTTCTGTGGGTGTGGATTCACGCAGCGTGTGGCGGAATGGCTGAACACCAACGGGCTTCAGCCGGAAGCAGCACGCGCACCTCAATCGTGGTGCTGTTTTTTAGCATGGTCTGCTGGATCGGCATGTCATATTGGATGAACGCCTGTCTGTATGAACAACTGCTGATTCCTCACGGCGATTCTGCGATGTATGAAGAGCATCTCTGGAACGTGTGGCACGGAAAGGGATTTCTCAGCTATCTGGATCAAGGCGTGTTTTTGGGCGAGCATGTTCAGGTCATTCATTTGCTGCTGTTGCCGCTGCACATGATCTGGCCGTCGCATCTGCTGCTGGAACTGTCGGAGTCCATTGCATTAGGCTGCTGTGCACTTCCCATATTTCTGATGACGCGACGACACACGGGAAGTCACTGGGCGGGTGTCTTCATGGGAATGGCGTGGCTTGCTTTTTACCCAATGCACTTTCTGGACATTGCCATCGACCAGAAGACCTTCCGACCGATCGCTCTGGGACTTCCGTTTCTGTTCTGGACGATTGAACTGTTCGAGCGTCGCCGGTATCGAGGTGCCACGATCTGCCTGCTGCTGATGCTGTCTGCCAAAGAGGACTACGCGCTGATTGGGTTTCCGCTGATGTCTGTTCTGGCGTTCGAAGCGTTTTTGAATCGCCGAGCCGAAGGCAGGCAGGGTCGGGAGTCTTTTCCGACGGACAGGCTTCCCACGTCGCCCGAAAAAGACTCCCGACCCGCATCGTGCCCAGGCACGGCCTTCCGCTGGGCCGTGGCCCTTGCTTTGCTTTCTGCGATCTATTTACTGGCCGTGGTACTGGTCGTCATCCCCGCATTTCGATCGGGCGATCATGTGCATTACAGCCGCTATTTCGGTGATCTGGGAAACAGCCCCGGCGATTTGGTGAAGACCGCGCTGACACAGCCAGGAAAAGTCATCAGCCAGATTCTGACGGCGCAGACGGCCGGCTATCTGTTCGTGTTTCTGGGCCCGCTGGTGTTTTTGCCAATCAGAAAACCCCGGCTGCTGTTGGCCGGCGGACTCACCTTCAGCATGCTGGCTCTGCTGCAATTCGGCACCGACAACAACGATCTTCCGCCGGTCCCTTTCCACCACTTCCACGCTCCGTTGCTGCCGGTTCTATTCTGGGCGGCGGTCGTGGCACTCGGCACGGCCGGAAACAGTCAGAGTCCCGGTCTTTTCAGAAAATCAGGACTCCGCATCAGCTGGCTGTCGCATTTCGTTCCTCACGACGTGACTGCCACCAGCAGCGCTCTGCTGGTATTGCTCTGTTGTATCGGCACGTCCGTAACCGGTTCGCTAACACCGCTGGGCGCGGCATTCTGGTCAGCGGAATCACCGTTTGGGCGCCAGGTACTGTTTGAACCAGTCAGTCCTGACCAGCAACAGCGAGCTTCGATGGTGTCCCGAGTCGTCGAGCAGATTCCACTGACTGCTCGTGTGGCGTCATCGGACTTCATTCATACTCGGCTGACACACTGCGAGCGGTCCTACGACTACAGCAATTACCTGCGAGCCGTCAACAATTTCCAGCCGGGCGTTCCCCCCGATACCGACTACATCGTAATCGACACCGGCCACCGCTACAGCGAGATCCGCGCGGCCGCAGACGTGCCGGAGCTCCAGGGAAAGACCGACTGGGAATTGCTGCCCGACACCACAAATGGATACTTTCTGGTGCTGCGCCGGCGCACTTCGGCACCGATCGATTGAGCGTGAATTTCGCAATCGGGGAACGGCTGCGATACACGACGACGGCGTCAGGAAGTATCACCTCCATGACTGACCTATCGCAAACTTTCGTGGCTACGCGGATCGCTCACACCGTTCTCACCGTCGGCCGCCTCACAGGGATGTTCTCTACCGAGTAGGCAGAACGACGACGACCAATTCGCGGTCCTCATCGTCTTCCGAAAACAGTCCGACAGCCGACAGACTTCCAATGACCACCGGCACATCAAATGTGCACACGGCATTGGTTTCCAGAATCTGGTTGCCCAGCTGAAAACGATCGATTTTGTCACCATCCTCCGTGGCCGGCTGATGATCCTTCATGGTGGTGAGCGCCGTACGAAATGCCAGACGCACGCCTTCACCCTGCCAGGCCTGCTGCAGATGGGGAGTGATTTCCACGTTGATGCCAATATTGATCTGATCCATGATGAGTTGCAGCCCGACGCTATTGGTGCCGACTACGGGAATCTGACCTACGACAAGCGGCATGCGATGTCCGGAACACAGATTTCCGGTGACCCTGTTTCTGACTTTCAGAATCCCGTGATAGCCACCAATGGATTCACAAAGTTCGTTCAGTTCCGCCACCGCGTGATTGCCGGCAAAAACCTTGTCAAGATTTCGTCTTGCCGCCACGTTCACCGGCAGCCACCATAGTTCGACCGACAGTGGCTGACCACCCAAGGTGTTTGCCGCGAATTCCTTCAGGAAGCCCCGGATCGCTTCATGATTCGCGTCCGTCTGCCGAATCAACAACGTGTTGTTCACCGCTGAAACGGTGCCTTTACCGCCGTTGGCTTCCCACGAATCAAAGTCGACGTGATTAATGATCAGTTCGATCAGCGATTCGTGTTGCTCGTACGAGTCGTGGACATGAAGCTGCTGGACCCCAGAGTTCACTGCACCACCAAAACCGCCGCCACCACCGCCGAACTGCACGGTCGTCGGAACGCTGAATTGTCCGCCTCCGCCTCCACCGCCAAAGCCGCCACCACCCTGCTGACCATCAAAACCGCCGCCGACGGATGGTGGCTGACGAACGGAAGCAGATTCCGCAGATGACGTGGGCAGCGAAGCGTTGTATGGGAACTGCTGAATGGGGGTGACGAGTTCGTCCAGATAATAGAACTTCAGTGGCAGCACCAACTTATCGACCTTTTTCACAGCCTGTGCCTTGTCCTGAGCGCAAAGAGGACTGCAGATGGTGAAGGCAACAAGCGCAACGATACGACAGGAGGTTGGCCTGTTGGTTTGGGTGGATGGCGCTATGGTTCGTGCGGGGAA
>JAPYTO010000124.1 GCA_029941865.1 Fuerstiella sp.
ACACTCGGGCAAGCAGAATTCAACACCAACAAATGGGGTTAAACCAAAGCGCTAGTGGTCTGTCCATGTTGAGTTTACTAGTAGCGGAACTCGCCTAGAGTTTCGGCAAACGACGGCAAACGACGGGAAACGCCGAAAGTCTGGGCGACTTCCGCTACCATCAGCATTAGTAAACTTTATGTGGATGCAGCACTAGCCGCCGGGGCTTGGTAGTGTTTTCACCCGCGGCTAGCGCCTTGCGGCTCACTCTCTCAGGTGTTCGTTTGTCTTCCTGGACATCGTCATTCTGCGGCGCGTTGAATTGTCGAAACCTGCACGTATTTTACGGGCAACCAACGTCAACGTTTCCGAGCGGCAGCTCGCATCCGCCGGCGGTCGGCACCGCCCGGTACCGCCTTAGAATGGTGGGCTGTCGTCTTCGAACAGGCTGGTCAATGTTGGACGAGCCGGCTGACCGTCGAATGTCTCGTCCTCTTCGTCGCCACCGATGTGTTCCTCAACCAGCTTCTCGCCTGGTTCTGCCTGCATCTCGAACAGAAAGCGGGAACAGATTGACTCTCTCCGTTTGCCCCATTTCATACGTGTCTTGGCTCGGGTGAGCGTGAGATGATCCATGGCTCGCGTTACACCGACGTATGCCAGACGTCGTTCTTCAGCGATGTCTTTTTCCAGATCGCTTTCGACACTGCGTTTGTGTGGCAGCAGACCTTCTTCCATGCCGACCAGGTAAACGCGGGGAAATTCCAGCCCCTTCGCCGAATGCAGTGTCATCAGGCGAACCGCGTTGTCGGCCAGCTCAGAATCCTTATCGTTCTGATCGTCTCGATCCATCAGGGCCGTGGTTTCGAGAAATCCCTCCAGTGATGGTGTGTTGTTCTTTTCGATGTACTGCCCGATTGAATTCACCAGGTCCTGCACCACGGTCTTCCGCTGCTCTGCCTGAGTCTCGTCCTTGTACTGGCGGTCAATTTCTCCGTCGTAGTTGACCGTCTTCAACAACCGCCGAACGGTGTCCGCCAACTGCTGCGGCTGTTCCAGCATTTCGGTGCGAAACCGAATCAGCAGATTCCGAAAGTCACTGAGCGCCGCCTGAGCCTGTTTTGGCACTGTGCCGGCGGCGATTGCTTCCGGGACAACTTCCCACAGGCTTTTGCCGCGTGACACAGCCAATTGCACCAATTTTTCAGTGGTTGACGCACCGATACCGCGAGTCGGAGTGTTGATGATTCGCATCAGAGATACTTCGTCGCGCGGGGCTGACAGCGTTTTCAGATACGCCAGCACATCGCGGATTTCCTTGCGATCAAAGAAAGACTGCCCACCCAGAAGAACGTAGGGCACGTTCAAACGCCGCATTTCTGTTTCGAACAGTCGGGGCTGTTCGTTAGTGCGGAACAGAATGGCGACGTCCTTGGGGCGGACACCGAGTTCCGTGATCAGATACGAAATCTCCTGAACGACGCTTTCCGATTCCAGTGTTTCATCTTCGTAAGCCAGGATTCGGATTGGTGAGCCGTCGTGTTTGTGTGCAATCAGCTTTTTATCGTGTCGGTGGCGGTTGTGCTTCACCAGGCGGTTGGCATATTCGACAATCAGGTCTGTACAGCGGTAGTTGTTTTCCAGGCGAAAAGTTCGCGTACCGGAAAAGTATCCGCCGAAGTTCAAAATATGCTGCACCTCGGCGCCGCGCCAGCCATAGATGGACTGGTCGTCGTCACCGACAACGCAAATGTTCTGATGGCCGCGAACCAGATTTTCCACCAGCTGAAACTGTACACCGTTGGTGTCCTGGTACTCGTCAACCTGAACGTGGTCGAACTTTGACTGATGCTTCTGCAGGATTTCCGGGAATTCTTCGAACAGTCGGCTGGTCAGCAACAGCAGGTCATCAAAATCGACCGCCCCGGATGCCCGCAGCTGTTTTTGATACCGTCGGTACGCCATGGAGGCCAGAAAGTCGAAGTCTGCTTCGACATGGTCGCTGGCCTTGTTCTCTGTAATGCCGGACATTTTCCAGCGGCTGATACGATTCAGCAGGTCGCTGGGTTTCATGGCCTTGTCGCCGAGGCGGATTTCTCGCAAAGCCGTCCGGGCAGCCGCTTCCTGGTCACCTCGGTCGTAGATCACAAAGGCCTTCGGGTAACCGAGTGCATTGATGTCGTCTCGCAGGACCCGCACACAATAGGCGTGAAACGTCGAAACGACCGGCTTCTGTCGCAGACGTGAGCCCAGTAGTGACAGAGCTCGCGCCCGCATTTCTTTTGACGCTTTGTTGGTGAACGTCACTGAAAGAATGCGGTCCGGCCGGATCCCGTGGCGGATGAGGTTGGCCATCCGATACGTGACCACGCGTGTCTTTCCGGTTCCCGCCCCCGCCAGCACCAGCACCGGCCCGGAAAGCGTTTCGACCGCTTCTCGCTGAGGTGTATTGAGGGAGGAAAGATCGAGCATGATGTTCGTAAAAATAAAACCCAGGACGAAATTTTTGGACCGCGTGTTAAATTCGACAGCGCTGGTTTCCTGTTCGTTTTAACCCGAAGCGTAAGCGAGGAGACAAGTTGTGTCGATTGCCTCGCTTACGCTTCGGGTCAGGAAAAACACTGAACAAGCGAAACCAGTGACGCTGTCCAACGAAACGCCTGCCTGGGACAAGGTGTACGCGCGGCCCGCTGGGCACGTGGTTAAACGATTGGACAACATCCCCACGCGGCAGCGCGGGAGGCTATCGCACTATGAGCAAATTCGCAACCGGCTGTTCACGCTGCTTCGTCACCCGCCAAAAAGCATGGTTGAAACTTTGTGGCGGGTCATTACTCTGTCGCTCGCATGTTGTGCCGCTGTTCTGTGAATAGCGTTTTCACGTCATTATGGAATGGATTCTTCCCCAATTTAATGTCTGCGTATCCGAAAGATCTGGATCTGGGCTGGAGACGTCGTCTGCGGTCTCGTGTGCTGAGGTGGTATGGCCAAAACGGTCGCACACTGCCGTGGCGGGAATCGGCTGATCCGTATCGTATCTGGATCAGCGAGATCATGCTGCAGCAGACGACCGTCGCTGCAGTTGTGCCGTACTTTGAACGATTTATCGAACGTTTTCCCGACGTGCATCGCCTTGCTGAGGCCGAACAGGATCAGGTGCTGCGTCTGTGGGAAGGACTTGGATATTACAGCCGTGCCAGAAACCTGCACAAAGCCGCGGGCGTTATTGTCCAGCAGTTGGATGGCCGGTTTCCGGAATCGCCAGAGGAACTGAAACAGCTGCCCGGCATTGGGCCGTACACCGCGGGAGCAATTTCGTCATTCGCGTTTAATCAGCCGGCAGCGATTCTGGAAGCCAACACTCTGCGGCTGTATTCGCGGTTGATCGAACTGGACATTGATCCTCGAGGAACGGAGGGTCAGAAGAAGCTGTGGAAATTCGCGGGCTGGATTGTGTCACGCAAGCGGGCGGCCGATTTCAATCAGGCTGTGATGGATATTGGTTCTCAGGTGTGTCGCCCTGTTGATCCGAAATGTCCGACGTGTCCGTTGATGCCGTCGTGCAAGTCCTACGAAGCCGGGCGGCAATCAGAGATTCCGCTGGAGAAGCCAAAACCTCAGATTACCGACGTCACCGAGGTGTCGGTTGCGGTGAAGAAAGGCGGGCGGTTTCTGTTGCGTCAACGAGCGGAAAATGAACGCTGGGCGGGCCTGTGGGATTTTGTGCGGTTTGAAGTTCGTGATTCGGACGTGGCAAGTGTACAGATGCCTGAACGTCGTCGCGCGAAGGTCGCGGCAGCTCTGCCCGGTCAGCGAAATCTGTTCGCTGACGATGATGCGAAGTCATTGCCACGGCTACCGATTTCACTCAGCGAAAAAGTGAACGAACTTACGGGAACGATGGTCACGTCGTATGAACCCATCACCGAAATCAAACACGCCGTGACTCGATATCGAATCCGACTGCTGTGCCTTGTGTGTGACTTTGACCACGGGCGTCTGAAACAGGGGGCCGGTTATCAATGGTGTTCGCGGACTCAGTTGCGGGCACTGCCGCTCTCTACGACAGGCCGCCGATTTGCTGAGTTGCTGGATTCATGCAGATAATGGGGATGGTTTTCCGGAGCCTTGGCGGCGTCGTTTCCGAATAGAGTTCCCACGAAGCGACAGTAGTTTCGCACTCGGGCGATGTAGCTGGTGTTCTCCTGAAAGTCGCCGCCCACAAACGTCACAAATCTACGACTGAAATACCCACCCTGGCACGTGGTGATCATCTTCTGCACGGACGTGTTTCGGGTGGTGATATAAAATGCGTCCACCATCCGCTGTACGGTCGTTTCGTGCTGCCGCATGTCCTTCTGGTACTGAGCGAACAAGGATGATTCGACCGGGCATCCTTTCGGTTGTGACATGATCAGGTCGGCCACCATTTCGCCGGATTTCATGGCAAGGTGAACGCCGGATGAATAGCACGGATCGATGAAATAGGCGGCATCTCCTACGGCCACCCAGCCATCGCCAGCGAGTGAGTCGGACGAGTTGCCCATGTTGCCTGTCACGATCACGTCGGAAACACGACGACGGTCAGGTGTCATCCCATCGTTCAGCAACGGGTTTTCGGCAACCAGCCGATCCAATAGTTCGGTGGGCGTCATGCCCGAGTTTCTGAAGCGTTCAACGGTCAGGACGGTTCCTACGGAAAAGCGATCGTCTGGTAGCCGCAATAGCCATGTCCAGCCGTCGTGAAACATCTGCCCGATAAACCATCCGGCTTTTACGTCGTCACGAGTTGGCCGTGCGGCATACTGAGCGTAGACGCCCATGCGATGGGGTTCGGCAAGTCTGCGGATTCGCAACTTTGAGGGAATGATGGCCCGCAGGCCCGACGCATCAATCACCACCTGGCTGAAGACTTCCGACTCAACGCCCGCTTCGTCGCGACACCGTACTCCGGCGACGCGTTTGTTGTCGAATATGACGTCGGTCACTTCCGATCCGAAACGGACATCGGCTCCCGCCTCGATCGACCGGTCGATCAGAATCTTGTCAAACGTTGAACGTTCGACCAGGTACGAATACGGATTCTGTTTGAACGATGCTTTACGGTCGGACTTCGCGAAGTCGCCCGGAACTTCTTTTGCGCCGTACAGCCATTTACCGCCCGGTTTCAGGATGAATGCACTGCGAATCGCTTCGTGAACCCCCAGACGCTCAAAAATGCTGACAGTGGCAGGCAGCAATGATTCCCCGATATGAAATCTGGGGAAGTGATCCTTTTCAAGCACAACAACGTCAAATCCCTGCGATGCCAGCAACGTCGCCACCGTGCTGCCAGCCGGACCGCCACCAAGTATCACAACATCATGTTGCTTCATTTGTCGCGCTTAATCGTGAAAACGTCTTGTCGTTCAGTGAAGTTTCTTGACCAACGGGAGCGCCAAATCAGCCCCGACCCTCAGTTCGCCGGGGCTGAGGCACCGGGCAGGTCATAGTTTCTTTACGTAAGCGTAGTACGCTCCAAATTTTTCACCGGACGCCGTTGTGAACAGACCTGTCATACGAGTCTTTCCTTTCTTTAACGTTACGTTAAAGACCACCTCCGTTGCACCCGGAGCAACGTCCGCATTTGCCGAGACGTCGCCGATTCGCAGAGACGCTTTGGTGGGATTGATCGACTTGCCCGGTTGTGTGCGGTAGGCCCTGGCTCCGGGCACTTCAGCACCGGGGGCCAGAGGTGCGTTGATCTTCAGGTCCGCAGTTTCCGGCCAGCGGCGCAATCGCACTTCGTAGTCGCCAGCTGCGTGTACCAGCACGTTCCAGAATCCCGTGTTGCCATCACCATTCATCGCTTTACGGATATGGCTTTGATTCCACGGAGTCGATCTGGTCGTGATCCAGTCGTGGGATGTCAGGCGAGCGGGGTTGCCAGCGGGATGTCCCAGGTAAATGGCTGTGTCGTTGCTGAAAGACGGCAGCAATTCTTCCCACCACGCGTCGTAGAATTCAGTGAGTCGCTTAACGACATCGGGATGGCCGGAAGCGACGTCCGATTCCTGTCCGGCATCCACTTTGATGTCGTAAAGTTCCTTCCCGTTGATCAGACGCCACCGTGAAGTCATCACGGAACTCTTTCTCCATTTGATCGGGTCTTTCACTCGTTGTGAGTCGGTCACCAGTATCCGATCCGGCCAGTCGACGTCGTTTGTTGTGTTCAGCATGGCAGCGATGCTGGTGCCGTCGAATCTGACACCCGCAGGTGGAGCAATATTGCAAAGGTCAATCAGCGTGGGCAGCACATCGACGTGTGCCGTGAGCGGTTTCACGTCATATCCGCCCGTGAGTTTTCCTTCCGGCCAATACACAAAGAATGGCACGCGGTGGCCGCCATCGTATTCGCTGCCCTTGCCTGCTCGCATGCCGGCGTTGAAAGTGCGCCAGCCCGAAGACGATCCGTTGTCCGTCGTGAAGATAAAAATCGTGTTGTCGGTCAGCCCCTCATCCGCAAGGAACGCTCGCATCCTGCCGACGTTGTCGTCGATGTTGGCGATCATTCCGTAGAAGTTCTGTAAACCTACGTTCTTTACGCCGGCGTAAGGTGCGGCCGATTCTTCAGGGGCATGCATCGGGCCGTGGGGAGCGTTGGTGGCGATGTACGCAAGGAACGGTTTGTCAGCCTTCTTTGAAGCTTTGATGAATCGCTTTGCGTAGTCGAAGAAGACGTCGGTACAGAAACCTTTGACCGGTTCCGGTGTGCCGTTGTGCCAGTAACTGCCATCGAAGTACGCGTTGTCCCAGTAGTCGGGAGTCTGACCGACTCCGCCACCGCCGTGTCGCATGACTTCGGTATAGCCGCGATCCTCCGGCCGATACGGGTAGTTATCACCAAGATGCCACTTGCCAAACATTCCGGTCGCGTAGCCGGCGTCCTTAAATACCTGCCCCATCGTCACTTCGTCTTCACGCAGCATGGACCGGCCCATGATCGTGTGCCACACTCCCGTGCGGTTCGTCCAGTGCCCCGTCAGAAAGGCACAGCGAGTCGGCGAACACGTCGGCGCAACGTGGTAATCCGTCAGTCGCACGGATTCCGAGTGCAGGTTGTCAATCTGTGGCGTCTTCAGGATCGGATTGCCGTGGCAGGAAAGATCGCCGTAGCCCTGGTCGTCGGTAATGACGATGACAACGTTTGGTTTGCTGGCTGCTGCAACAGCTGGAAAAAGCAGCAGCAAAGCGACCATAGATCGCAGAATACGTGAAATCGAGGGCATCAAATGAAGCTCCGCTGATGGGGGGTATTGCAAGATTGGGCTTGGCGTAAATGGAAATATCGGGCAACACGATATCACGTCAGAATCTTCAGGCAATACAAGGCGCTCAATTGTTGGGGCTTCATGAAAAGATCCTGATTCGCCCTGTGACAAGTACAGTTCGCCCATACCTATACCCAATGGTCGAAACTCGTGACCCTCGCGGCTACAATGTTCTGCTGGCTGCACAGCTTGACCACCCGTCACTGCCCCATTGGTATTTATACAAATCTGACGATCAAAGTGTCTGCCAGCAATTCGGTTCACATGTTTACTCTCCCGCTTACGGGAGAGTAAACATGTATAGACACTACCCTCCTACTGCTGTGTGAGCACCGATGCGAATCCAGGTGAAACGAGAAAATCTGAAGCCCGGCGAAGTTCTGTGCCAGCACTGTACCGGAAAGTGCTGTCGCTATTTCGCTTTACCCACGGAAACGCCGAAGATCTGGGACGACTTCGACCATATTCGTTGGTACATGATGCACGGTTCGGTCAGCGTATTTGTTGACGATGGCAATTGGTACATCATGGTTCATGCAGATTGCCAGCACCTGCAGCCGGACAATATGTGCGGCGCATATGATACGCGGCCGGGGATCTGTCGGACGTACACCACGGACGATTGTGAATATGATAACGATGCGGCTTACGATCAGCTGTTCGAAACACCGGAACAGATCTGGGAGTACGCTCATGCGGTGCTGCCACCGAAACCACGTCGGACGGCCAGTGATCCGGTGAGTCTGCCGGTCGTTGCCGGGTAAATTCTTAATGAAGATTGCCATCATCACCGCGGGCGGCGCCGGAATGTTTTGTGGGTCCTGCATGCAGGACAACACACTGGCGCGAACTCTGAGACTGGCGGGGGAAGACGCGATTCTTGTGCCGACGTACACGCCGATCCGCGTGGACGAGGATGATGTCAGTGCCGACCGCGTGTTCATGGGAGGCGTGAATGTCTACCTGGATTCGAAGCTGCCCGGCTGGCGACTCTTGCCGCGCTGGATGACTCGCTGGCTGGACCGACCACAGCTGATCCGTCGGCTGACGCGCTTTGGTGGAGGAACAGAAGCGTCAAAGCTTGGTTCACTGACGCTGGACATGCTGCAGGGAACGGCGGGGCCACAGCGTCGAGAAGTGGTTGAATTGGTGGACTATCTCTGCAACAACCTGCGTCCGGACGTCATTCTGTTCAGCAATGCACTGCTGTCGGGAGTGCTGAGTGAACTGCGGCCTCGGTTCAGTGGAAATATTCTTTGCCTGCTGCAGGGAGACGACGTTTTTCTGGATGGTTTGAGCAGTCGCTGGAAGGCCCCGGTCTTTACACAGCTGCGTCAAAACTGCGAAGCCTTCGACGGGTTTCTGACTCATAGTCATTATTACCGTGACTTCATGACCGAGTACCTGCAATTGCCCGATCAAAAATTTCGCCGCATCCCGCTGACAATCGACGTGTCGGATCACCCAGCGCTGTTGTCTGAAGCTGCCGACAATGCAACCGGCGAAGAAGTTACCAGGCCATTTCGCATCGGCTACTTTGCCAGGATTTGTCCGGAGAAGGGCGTTCAGAATGTATTGGCCGCAGCCACGGAGATCCTGCCGGATTTGCCGCATGCTGAAATTGCAATTGCCGGCTACCTGCCCGATCAGCACAGGCAATGGTTTCATCGCCTGTTGCGGAAGGCACAAAAGGAATTCCCCGACCGAATACACTGGCTGGGCAGCCCCGACCGGCGGTCAGACAAGTTCCGGATCATCAGTAGCTTTGACGTATTGTGCGTGCCGACCGAGTACCACGAACCCAAGGGCCTGTATGTACTGGAAGCGGGACTTTGCGGCGTGCCGGCGCTACTGCCCGCACACGGTGCCTTTCCGGAAATGATCGCAGCGGTGGAACATGGCACAACGTACGATCGCGCCGACGTCACGGGACTTTCTCAGGCGCTGCGATCAGTGGTGGCAGCAGGAAGACAACCGGCGAGTGACCTTCCCGACCGAGTCAAAAAAAACTTTTGCATGGCTGCCACTGGACCGTCACTGGTGGAAGCGATTTCATCGTTTTGACGCTGCACGCACCCCGGCAGGATCGTTCAGATAGTCGATGGCGCAACGATTGGCGGAATGTCGTCCAGATACATCTGCTGCCACAATTCAAGGCACAACAGGTTCCACAGTCGGTAGGCGTGGTCGAACTGCCCGGACGTATGCTGATCGATAAGCTGCTGTACCGCACCTGCGTTCAGCAAGCCACGGTCCCGACATCGTGATGACAACAGCACATCGTGCAGCAGAGGTTTCAGTTCGTTGCGGAACCAGTGGTCGATCGGTACACCGAATCCCATTTTCTTTCGTGTTTGAATATCCGGCGGAATCAGATCGCGGAACGTTTCCGTCAGTACAAGCTTGCCGTGCTTCAGACTCTGCTTCACACCGATCGGCATCCGTGCGGCCAGTTCCACAACCTTGTGATCGAGCATCGGGCTGCGACATTCCAGTCCAACATGCATGCTGGCGATGTCCACCTTGGTCAGCAGATCGCCCGGCAGATACGTTTCCACGTCAACTGCCGTTGTGCGCGTCACGAAGTCACGATCAGGAAACATGCCGTACGCGTCCAGAATGGCGGCTGCCGGGTCGGCCTGCTTCGAATATTCATACAAATCGTCGCTGGTCACCTGGCGTAACGGGCTGCGATTAAAGATGCTGATCCAATTCAGGTACCGTTCTTCCGAATTCTGTCCCAGTGTTTCCAGCAGCCGTTTGGCTCGCCGGCGGAATGACTTCTGCCGCGGGTCACCGGGGATCAAAGTGGCGAAAGCTGCTGCCATGCGGCGGGACCACCGCGGCACAAAGTCGGTCATCGCCGCGATCCGGACGGCTCGATAGCGATCGTAACCACAGAACAGCTCGTCGCCGGCGTCTCCGGTCAGCGCCACCGTGACGTGTTCACGAGTCATCTGCGACAGATACATTGTCGGGATCGCCGAACTGTCGCTGAACGGTTCGTCGTAGTGCCAGATCAGCTTTGGCAGCATACTGATCGCGTCCGGTTCAACGACCGCTTCGTGATGATCAGTACCCTGCATTTCTGAAGCCTGTCGCGCGTAGGCTCGTTCATCAAAGGCTGCCACGGGGAACCCGATCGAAAACGTCTGTACTGGCCGATCCAGTTGCTGCTGCATCAAACCGGTCACGATCGTGGAATCGATTCCTCCCGAAAGAAACGCGCCCAGCGGTACGTCGCTGCGCAGACGCAGGCGCACGGCTTCCGTCATTTCATGCCGCAGCTCTTCGCGCCAGTCGTCGATGGCAGTCCTTGTCAGGTCAGGTTCGTCGTACGGCGGCGACCAATAACGTTCGATGCGGAAATCGCCGTCCTTCAGGATGGCCATGGATGCAGGCGGCAATCGTCGAAATCCTTCCAGCATCGAATGCGGGGCAGGGACGTATTGCAGCGTCAGATATCTCAACACGGATCGCCGGTCCAATTGCCGAGCAATGCCTGGAATCTGCAGCAAAGCCTTCAATTCGCTGGCAAACGAAAATCGCCCGTCTTCCATGCGGTAGAAAAAAGGCTTTTGCCCCATGCGATCGCGCACGGCGATCAGCTGCTGTTCGCGGGAATCCCACAGGACCAGCGCAAACATGCCGCGCAGATGCTGCACGAAGTCCAGGCCGTACTGTTCGTACAAATGCACGATGACTTCGGTGTCGCCTTCCGTGCGAAACTGATGTCCGGCAGCCAGCAGAGTTTCCCTGAGTTCGCGGTAATTGTAGATTTCACCGTTGAAGACGATCTGTACAGAGCCGTCTTCGTTGCCAAGCGGTTGAGCACTTCCGGCGACATCAATGATCGAGAGCCGGCGATGCCCCAACGCCACGCCCGGGCGACGGTCCGCCGTCTGGTCAATCAAAAGATGACCTTCTGCGTCCGGCCCGCGATGTTGAATAGCGTCCGTCATCCGCTGCAGAACATCGCGAGAAATTCGCTTTTCAGCTAGCCACCAGATTGCTCCTGCGATCCCACACACTGCGCCAGGTCCCGATCAATGATTTAGATTCTTTAAAAGCAACAACGATCCAATTTGCGATCAACCTTGCAGCAGCAACGCACTCGCAGCTTCCGAGCCACGGCTCGAATCGGCCTGCGGACCGTCCCACACTACGAACAAAGCTCCTGGTACAAATCGACATGTCGCTGCACCATTTGCTCGACACTATGATGTTCTGACATGAGACTGAAGCCAGCCGTTCCCAGTCGTCCGGCCAACTCGGCGTCTTCCAGAATTCGCTTCAATGCCTTCATCATCGCGGCGCCGTCACCGTGAGGGAACAAAAGACCTGTTTGTTCGTGTTCCACAAGCTCCCGATTGCTGGGGATGTCGCTGACGGCGACAGGAACTGCCGCTGCCATCGCCTCCATCAGACTGTTGGACATCCCCTCGAATGAACTGGCAAGACAGAATACATCGAATTGTTTTGTCAAAGCAGCAGCATCTGTTCGATGCCCCAGAAAGATGATTCTGTCGCGGCAATCGAAGCTCTGAGCCAGCTCGGCCAGCTGATCGCGCACCGGGCCTTCCCCGACCACAACCAGGTAGGCGTTGTCGATGACCTGATAAAGCAATTGAATCGCCCAGACAAGGTCGGCCAGACACTTTTGCGGAGCCAGGCGCCCGACAAATCCGACGATCCTGGCGTCGGCTGGCAGTCCGATTTCTTCGCGTAGGCTCGGACTCGCCGGTTCGGCTGCGCCGACCGGCGGGGTCGGCTGCCCATTTGGAATCACGGTCATCAGATTGCGCGGCACGCCTGCTTTGGTCGCGTAGAAGTCGGCCACACTTTCAGAATTGGCGGTCATGGCCTGCATCCGCCTGGACAGCCAACGGTCCGTTCGCAGTTGCCAGCCACTTTTCCACGTATCAACGCACCGCTCGGACACGATGACTTTGCTCGATTTCGGCGCGATTCCCGGCAGACGAACGTAGCTGTTCGCTGAGAACAGGAATGACTGAATAATATCCGGCTGCAGTTCGTGCAAACGTTGGCGCAGGCGGAAATACGTCAAAGGGTCGAAGCGAAACCGCTTTTCAAGGACATCGACGTGAACTCCGGCACGCGACAATTCCTGTGCATAAAAACCGCCGCGATTCAAAGCAATGACGCTGACTTCAACCTCGGATTGCAGCAGAAACCTAGCCAGCAGCGCGAGCTGCCGCTCGGCTCCGGATTGATCGAGTGTCGGAATGACGTATGTGACTCGGATTGAGGACTCTCTCCAAACGTGGTCAGTTCTGCGCGGTCGTAAACAGCGGGATGATAGTTTGCCACAAGCAAAAAACAGTGTTCCACGGTTTGTACGAGCTTACGCTCGGAACCGCAAAGAAAGTTGGAAACCCACAAAAACACAACTTGTCCGAGTCGCGAAATCCGAGAACGTTGCCGTTTTCGGATTGTCAACATCACTCAGAGAGTAACGCTCTGTTTGCAGGGGGCGTGGTTGCGGCTAACAGAAAAACTACGAATTTTGAAGGGAAGCAGTTTGAGGTGATTTTCTGGACGCATCGGTGATTGTCAGGGAATAGAAAGCAACAGGCCATTCATGCGGCAAGAGTCCGTGCGAACAAGCCCGACCGAGGGTATGGCTCGTCTTGAGTGTCTGACAGGCGACCTGAGGCAGAACGTGCAGCCACGTTTGCAAACTGACTAAGCCACGGGCACTGATTGAAATACATGAAGATATTTGCGACTGGAATTCGACCGAGTGTCTCTAATGCCGTAAGTGCCTTGCTTTAAAGGCTTTGTGGCAGAGTAGCGGTGGCTTTTCTGTCCTTTGGCATTATTGAATTATCCGGCCGGTCACTATGCCGCAGGAAGGGCAGGTTCAAGTTGTGAGGGACTTCCCATAAATGATTCTCGCCGTACCATCGTGTTTTGTCACCATTTTGGTGGCCTTAGCACTTGCTTCAGGCACCATGTTATTTTCATAGTCCGTGTGCTTTCTGTGCTATGACCACGTTGCTGACTGAGTAGTTTGGTACATAGCACGATTGAGCACGGGAAATCATCAAAGACTCGTAGTTGGTATTCCGATTTGAATTGTCATCGATTCGGTTGACGATGTCTGGGAATCGTCCATAATTCGCGGTCTTCGGGCCGTGCCGGGCCGATACTCACAAACAGAAACGCGTTTTGCTGAGCAAAACGATGCTTTTGCGGATGTAGCTCAGTGGTAGAGCACCACGTTGCCAACGTGGCTGTCGAGGGTTCGACTCCCTTCATCCGCTCTTTTTTTTGGCCTGACCTCACTTCCAAATGCGGTGAGTGTAGGTTGTCAAAATCCCCAAAGGGTAAGAAATGACTGCTGAAGGTGAAGATGTTGACGCATCTGA
This sequence comes from Fuerstiella sp., assembly GCA_029941865.1. GTDB lineage: Bacteria > Planctomycetota > Planctomycetia > Planctomycetales > Planctomycetaceae > Fuerstiella. The sequence continues at coordinate 13,682 of JAPYTO010000124.1, forward strand.
CGCATCTGATGCCGCAGCGACTGCTGTCGAAAATGCACCAGAAGACGACGGATCCGACGAACAGCAAAAGCTGAGTCTGACCGTGGAAGTGAAGCCGGTTGGTCCCTGTCGCAAGCATGTTGCGGTGACGGTTTCGGAATCGGACATTGAGACTCTCCGGAATGAGTGTCTTGACGAGTTTTCGGAACAGGCCGAAGTGCCCGGTTTTCGTCAGGGACACGTGCCGCGGTCGCTGCTGCAAAAGCGCTTCAAAAGCGAGCTGTCAGACCAGGTCAAGCAGAAGGTGCTGCTGCAGAGTCTGGAGCAGATGTCGGAAGACAACGACATTGATCCGATTAACCAGCCGGATATTGATGTCGACAGTCTGGACATTCCGGACACGGGCGACTTCCGCTACGAATTCGACGTGGAGGTCAGGCCGGAATTTGACGTGCCCGACTACACGGGATTTGTGATCGATCGGCCGTCCGGTGATGTGACGGACGAAGAATTCACTGCGTTCAAAAAGCAGTTCATCGAATCCTATTCCAAGCCCGGCAAGGTCGATCGTGCAGCGGAAAGCGGTGACGCTTTGCTGTGTGACCTGACATTCACGCACGATGGAAAAGAGATTCGCGAAAACGAGGGAGTCCCTCTGCGACTGCGTCCTACTCTGCGGTTCCAGGATGCAGTTGCGGAAGACTTTGAGTCCCTGATGAACGGCGTTTCGGCCGGCGATTCAAAGACGACAGAAGTTACCATTTCACTGCAGTCCACAGTTGTGGAAATGCGTGGCGAAAAGGTGGACGTTAAGCTGACTGTGCTGGAAGTTCGGGAACATATCCTGCCCACCATGGACAAGGAGTTTCTGGACCAGTTCGATTGCGAATCTGAGGACGGACTGAACGAACAGATCCACGCGTCGCTGGAGCGGCAGGTCGAATATCAGCAGCGTCAGACGGCTCGCGAACAGGTTCTGGCAAAGATCACTGAATCGGCCGATTGGGATCTGCCGGAATCACTGGTCGAACAGCAGACAGAAAACGCGTTGCGCCGCGAAGTCCTCGAAATGAGCCAGGCGGGGTTCACCCGTGAACAGATTTCTGCTCGCGAAAACGAAATCCGCCAGAACGCTATCGAAAACACTCGCAAGGCACTCAAAGAGCATTTTGTGCTGGACCGAATTGCCACCAAGGAAAACATCGAGTGTGAGCAGGCGGACATCGATCAGGAACTGATGATGATGTCCTTCCAGAGTGGTGAGCCACTGCGGCGTGTTCGTGCCCGCATGGTGAAGAACGGTATGATCGAAAACATGGAAGCTCAACTGCGTGAGCGCAAAGCGATCGACTTCATTCTGGAGAACGCATCGTTCAACGATGTCGACCGCAAGCCGTCTGTTGAAGACAACGTTGCTTCAGTCGCATTTGCAATTTGCGGCAACATGGTTTCCAGCCTGATTGACGATACGACGAAAGACTAGATCGGATCTCCTGGTTCGCCACAACGGAGAGAATCAGGACAGCACTTGAGGACAGGAAAAACAAATGAAGGATCTGCGTTCCGAGTACTCGCCGATGGCGGCTCGTGACTATCAGGCTCAACGTCAGATGACGGTGGGCGACCTGTTGCTTGACAATCGCATCATCTTTCTGGATGGCCCAATTCACGATGGCAGTGCCAATCTGATCGTGATGAAAATGCTGTATCTGCAGTCAGAAAATCGCCATCAGGATATTCACCTGTACGTGAATTCCCCCGGCGGCTCGGTGACGGCAACGTTAGCGATCTACGACATCATGCAGTTTATTGAATGCGATGTCGCCACCTATTGCGTCGGACTGGCGGCCAGTGGAGGAGCGATCCTTGTAGCTGGTGGCACTGCCAAAAAACGCTTCGCCCTGAAGCACTCCAAGATGATGATTCATCAGCCGCACGGTCAGGTCGGCGGTCAGGTTTCGGACATCGAAATCCAGGCCAAGGATATCCTCGAAACCCGCGAATTGCTGAACGAACTGCTCGCTGACCATACGGGACAATCCGTCGAAAAGATCGCTGCTGACACTCAGCGAGATCACTATCTGACGGCTGTTCAGTCGAAGGAGTACGGGTTGGTGGACGAGATTCTTGAGAAGACCAAAAAAGACAAGAAGTAGCTTCCAGCACTACGATCGCCAATTATCTCACACGCCGGGTGGATTCTGATATGACGACTTTAGTTCCCTATGTTGTGGAAAAAAATGGGCGCGATGAACGCGCAATGGATATTTACAGCCGATTGCTGAAGGACAGAATTGTCCTTCTGGGCAGCGGTGTTAACGACGATGCTTCCAACAGCATTGTCGCTCAGCTGTTGTTTCTGCAGTTCGATGATCCGAAAGCGGATATCCACTTCTACATTAACTCGCCTGGTGGTTCCATCACTGCCGGTATGGCCATCTACGACACGATGCAGTACATCACCTGCGAAGTCGCGACGTACTGTATTGGCCAGGCAGCCAGTATGGGCGCAGTTCTGCTGACTGCCGGTGCCCCGGGCAAGAGACACGCTTTGCCGAATGCACGCATCATGATTCATCAGCCGCTGGCGGGCTATGAAGGCACTGCAACGGAGCTTGAAATTCATGCCAAAGAAGTGCTGCGAGTTAAGCAGCGAATGAATGAAATTCTGCTGAAACACACGGGGCAGACGCTGACAAAGATCGAAGAGGATACCGATCGCGATAACTTCATGACGGCTGAAGAGGCCAAAGACTATAAGCTGATCGACACGGTGCTTGAGAAGCTGGAGTAGACAGCAGCGCCAACGAAGATACGATCAGAATTCCATGAGACCCGGTCTGTTCAAAAGACCGGGTCTCTTTTGCATTATCAATACAACTGCAGGCACAGGGCCTTCAACACGCCAGACAGGACCCCCAAAGGCAAAAGCGGTCTGAATGATGCCGTCCGAAGCGTTCGAACAAGTATCTGCCACGGGTGGGATCGTCACCATTGGCAACTTTGACGGTGTCCATCGCGGACACCAGTCCATGCTGTCGGCTGTTTGTCAACAGGCGGGCCAGCGTTCGCTTCCGACTGTGGTTGTGACGTTCGACCCGCACCCGTTGAATGTGCTGAAACCGGAAGTCTCTCTTCCGCGCCTGTCGACCGTGAGCCAGCGACGGCAATTGCTGCAGACTTACGGAGCGGACGAAGTCGTCGTGCTTCCAGTAACGTCTGATCTGCTGGACATGACACCCGAGCAGTTCTTTTGTTCGGTCGTCCGTGACCAGCTGCACGCCGTCGGGATTGTCGAGGGTCCTGATTTTCGTTTTGGAAAGGACCGTGCCGGTGATATCGACGTTCTGCGGGGACTCTGCGAAGAAAACAGTATTGTGCTGACAGTCATTGCCCCGATTCTCACAGATCAGCAGATGATCTCTTCGACCATGATCCGTCGTCTGCTTGCTGACGGAAAACTCGCGGCCGCTGTGGAACTACTGGGGCATCCGTACTCTGTATCCGGCAACGTTGTTCGCGGCGCCGGGCGCGGGCGTGATCTTGGGTTTCCAACGGCAAATATCGTTGCGATTGAAGTCATGTCACCGGCGGACGGTGTATATGCCGGCGTCACGGTGATCGGAGGCACATCCTACCGTGTGGCCGTCAGCATTGGGCCGAATCCCACGTTCTCGGACGAATCACACAAGGTTGAATGCCATGTCCTGGATTTTACGGGCAACCTGTACGAAGCAGCGTTCTGCGTTGACCTGGTGTCGGAGATCAGAAGTCTTCATCCTTTCGAAGACGCAGAATCTTTGACCAGACAAATCACAGCAGACATCGCTCGCTGTCGCGAGATCGTCGCTCTATGATGTCACTCAGCTTCAGCTGTTCTGTCGCAGCCAATTGACAAGGTCGTTGACAAATTCGTCCCGGACGGATTCAAACTCCAGGGTGTGCTGCGCGTCCGGATAACACACCGTCGTCAGATGTCTGGTGGAAAACGATTTTGCCATCTGTTTCGTTTTCGAATTGTCGATAATCTGATCGCGACCGGCCAGCATCAGCAGCGTTGGGGGGTGAATCCTAGCTGCGTGCGTGCGTACGATTTGGTCCAGGTCGCGGCCGGCGTTCAGGAATCCACTCGTCACAACTCGCAGCGCCAGAGGATCGTTGTTGATGAAGTCCTGGTGTTCCGGATCCGCCGTCAACAACCGTGGATCTTCCAAAGGAATTGTCACGGGTTTATGCCGCACGTCGTGATGTCGGGCTAACTTCAACTGCAGCGTCTGCCACCATGCGGGGCGGATTTGCGGGGCCAGACCTGGATAGAGCAGCACCAGAGAATCCACCGAAGCGAGCGAGGTCGATGCCACGGCGGCTGCGATTTTTCCGCCCCAGCTGAGTCCCAACAGCGACAATGGAACACCAGGATGTTCGCGGCGGACGAGCCGCATAAGCTGTCGAACGTCGTTCAATAACCGTTCACCGTGATCGGCATGCCCCCGGCGAAATTCATTTCGTCCGGCACCTCGCCGATCCGCAAAATATACTTCAAATCCCGCCTCTGCCATTCGTCGCGACGAGTATTCGTACCAGCCTGAGTGACTTTGAATCCCGTGCAGGGCCACAACGACTCCCCGTACTTCACCCGATGCGGGCCAGTGCTGAAAATGCAATCGCACCCCGTCGGAAGTCATATAACTGCGGACAGTCGAAGACATCACGAGATATATGTTTCAGAGGCGAACGGATGTCTGGTTTTCCTTCCCAGATCAAGTGTTTCCGGATCCGCCTCTTCGTGGTCCAGAGACTCGACTCCCAGAATCTCTGTCAGATTCTGCTCGATGGTCTCGCAGATTCGATCAAGGGGAAGGTGATCAAGCCGTCGTGGGTCAAACGGATTCTGAAGTTCCATTCCAATGCGATCCAGCGACAGCAAAGGATATGAGACCAGCATGACGAACATCGGTACCAGAAAAATACTGGTCGAAAAATGCATGCCCATCACTGTGGTGGCGAAATCTCCATATTGAAATTGACGCAACAGGGCGAACGGGAGTGAAACGAGAAATAGAAAAATAAATCGCTTTACCTGAATCGCCGAAGAACGCGCCAGCGGCGTGGTTCTGATGCGTTCACAGCCGCCAACGTGATCGAGTAGTCGCCCCCGATTTTCTTCCATACTTCGAAAGGCCGTTGCGTGTAAGTCTTTGTCAACGGCGTCCTTGAGCATGTTGGACAGTTCAAGAAAAATAACTCCGGGACCATGTCTGGCAGCAGCGATATGATTGGCCTCTGTGCCAAGCAGCCGAACAGGCTCTGGTGATCCGTTTCGCCCTCGCAGGTTGTCTCTGATTACGTATGGCAGGGTCGCGGTCAGCCGAACGAACCGTCGCTGCCATCCGCTGTCATCGGATACATAGCTGACAGCCTGAGTGCCCAGAGTACGACACTGGTTCACGATTCCGCCCCACAGTTTCCGAGCCTCCCACCAGCGGTCGTAACCGGAGCTCGTTCGCAGTACCAGCAACAGTCCCAGCACTGCACCAACGGCTTCAAACGGTCCGACGGGTATGGCAAGGTTCACGCCCCACTTATGCGTGACTACCTGGTGGGTCAGTACCACAATAAACGCAATCAGCCCAAAGACAAAAATGTCCGGCAGGACTCGGGGGGTCACCGAACCACGTATCAACAATGCGCCGGCCCAGAACGAATACTTAAGCTTTGGCTCAGTGTCCTGTGGGAAATCGGGACTTTCCTGATTCATTTCCGTTGGTCCAGGTAGAAAGGAAACTGCGTGGCCGGAAGTTTAGAGAATCCGGCCGCCGACGTCTCGTGACCAGATCGTTGCATCTGCCGATGCCGTAAATGTTGTGATGTCTCCGTTACGTCAGTGGTGGATTCGAACCGTTAAAACGTACACGACGATGATGACCGCGATTACCAGAGGCTCGGTCGGTACTTCTGCCCGGCGGCCGCGGACGATTTTGAGTATGGGCCAGACAATCAGTCCGAGTGCAATACCGTCAGCGAAAGAGAAGAAAACTGGTGTCGACAGAATCACCAGAATCACCAGAAACGCCGGCACTGCTTCCGTGTATCACAAACGCCCGAGACCCGCTCGCTGGCGCTTATCGCTGGTATGGCGGCCCCTTCCTGGTGCCTTCCTCATACTAACAGCTCCGCCAGTCGTTCTGGTTGAGTCTTCCAGCGAACTCGGTCGCATGGCTGCGAAATCGTCGTCGATTCCGGAATTCACAATCTGCCGCAGAACTGCTGTCTCACACCCTCACACACGATGGTCGTCGAATGGTAACAGGCCGCCCGACCGCTTCAGCACACAGAAGCGGCAAAATACGCACAACACTCTTATCGTGAAATGGGCCACGGCCTGCCCGGATGTGAACCCACTTCTACCGGTGGCACCGCCACCTTGCGGGATCGCAAGCTATGTTAACTTTGCCACGCTTGCATCAACCGAGGATTGACGACCATTTTGCCATGGACCACTCGCATTCAACAAATCCAGGGCGCGGAGCCAGAAAACTGCGCAGGGCTATTGTCTGTGTTGCAGCCGCGTTCCTGTTTGCGCTGGGCGGTTATGGCGTATTCGCAGCCGTAGTGCTGCCGGGAATGAATATCGAATATCATGATCTCTGTGATCTGGCGATTGAGCAGACTGAGACTCAGATTCTGAAGAGAGTTGAGCAGCAGGAAACCGAGGAATACCTCAAGAAATATGCTGAAGAAGATCACTCCATAACGAAACGAAGAATTGTCTGGCAGCAGACCATTGCGGAAGTTTCGCTGCCATCGCGTGAGGACGTGGCGACTGTCGACCTGGCAGGCCTGACACCTTCGTCCGCTGTCACCGGGGATGATGCAGATCATTGGTCATTCTTTGCTCTGGCAAGGCCCGACGAACCTGACGTCATCGACACATCGTGGTCCAGG
>JAPYTO010000125.1 GCA_029941865.1 Fuerstiella sp.
GTGACTCACCGCCGGAATGACGAGGTTCGAAGTCCGCGGGGGTCATCAGGCCAGCAGTCATTTGCCTGAGGTACAGAGTATTACACCGATTCACGGTCGTGAAAAACGCATTGTGGCCTGCGATGTGAGTTTCCCCCGCGCCACACATCTTCGACAACCGCGCTAAAACTCTCCGACCACGTTTCCGTCGTTATGCTGGATGAGATTATTCAGCACACCTTCGTCAATCATATGGCTGAGATGACGAATGGAGCCGTCCGCCAGGAGTCCAATAAACGTCTCCCCGATATTCCCCAGCAGTTGTCGTGAGTTCTTTCCCGTAAACTTCAGCCCACCGGGCTTCGTCCAGACTTCGGCGGTGTCAGGCCCCGCCTGTACCGCGAGCAATGTGCTGGAAGTGCCGTCTGTGATGTCTCGAATCCGTAGCGGCTTCTTATCGTCTCCGAAGGGGGCATCTTCACCAATGAAGACATGAATGCTGGTAAGCCCCGATTCTTCAACGCCGGGCGTCTTAAAGACGTCCGGCATCTTTTCGACAAGGATCTTATTGGTTTCACTGTCCCACGGCTCGTTCAGATTAAACTCCCGGTACAATGCAGATTGGTCCATAAACGGCAGCAGATGCACTCGCCAGCTGAGTCCCAGTTTTGCATTATCGGGATTTGGATTTGCGTCTCCGTTGTAGCGAGGGAACGCGTTGTAAACGATGTGGTAATTGTGAAATGCAAGGCCAATATATTTCACGCGGTTCCGGTTCCGGTTTCGTGGAGTCATTGGGGGCCTGGCTTTGGGTGCCTTGAACAGTTTTGCAAACGCAGGCTTCAGTTGCTCCAGAAAACTGTCGACGTCCCTTGGTTTATTCATGCGATAGTAAACAGTTTTGCCCTCAACCATCACCTCCACATGGTCATAGAGTTCCGCCAGGGCAATGGCCGCACCGGCGGGAATCGGACTGTCAGGGGTGTTGGCCACACTTCGAATCTGAGCCTTCTGCATCTGGACGAGGCCCGTCATCAACGCCGACAGTTGAACGGCTGCAGTTTCTGTCTGCATGACAGCATGGATGTCGTGCAGGTACGGCCCCTTGCCGGAAATGTCGACCGCCAGGTTCAGCTGGTCAATATGCTGAACAATTCCCGCCATAGGCAGATTGCCGGCAAACCGATCTGTGATTGGTTTGAGGGTTCTTAGATCAGCGGAGATCGCAATGTCGTTGTCAGCGACGAGTTTCTGCAGTTCAACACCCAGGTTTCCTTGTGGCCTTTGGCTTTTGAGCACACGTGGCAGCAAGTCGCTGGGCGCCGCGACCATGGTCTGAGCATCAGGAAATGCAAGAACATAGTCGCCGAAGGAAAACCGCTTTAGTGAGGCGCTGATTGCGTCACGATCAAGGTTATTTCTGCTGCGGACGATCAATGTCGGCAAACGTTCTGCATGTGGGGGGGGCCGTACGTCGCTATCCACGATTGGCTCGCCGTCGTTGTATACAACAAGGCGTCGAAACGTGTCTGCATTCATGTCGGCAGCAAACCAATGCACAGCCCCGTCACATCGCCCCATCAGGATTCTTGTATCAATTTTTCCGAGCGTCACCGTCGGAGGCCCTTTCCTGAGAGGAATGCCACCGGGTTTGGTCCAGATGTCCGCTTTGTCGGCACCCGCAATCACGGTCATGATCGTATTCGCCGTGCCATCTGTTACCTGCCGCATCCTGATCGGTCCGTCACCACTGAAGATTGTGTTTTTCCCAACAATGACGTGCAGTGAGGTTTTCCCGGCGTCTGTTACGCCTGGCGTCTCAAAAACATCGGGCATCTTCTGGATGAGGGTTTTGTTGTGTTCGCTGTCCCAGGGCTCGTCCAATTGGAACTGATAGTACAACCCCGGATCAAGAAACTGCAGTACATGAACTCGCCAGCTCAGATTCCCCTTATTATCGTTGTCGCCACCATCATTGTCCGGAAATGCACTACGGTTTTGCGAAGCGTAATTAAGCACCGCAAGGCCGACAATTCGGACTTGATTCATCAGCTGAGTCGGATTGATGGACGGTTTCTCCGTCTCGCCACTTTCGGGATCAGAAATTCGAGCCCGACGAAAAATGGTCTTGCGATCCAACAGTATCGCAATTTCCTCTATGTCGCGTGGGTCGAGACCATGTACCACCTTCATTTTCAGCATGGCTATTTCCAGCCAATGTTTGCGGTCGACCGCCTTCAACATGCGAGTAACGACATCGCTCTCCAATACACGAGCAGGGCGTATCACGGCGCCGGCCAGGTAGTCATCCGTGACGTATTTGAGGACCCCGGGATCCTTGTCTGACTGTCCACGAGCGCATGAACTCATGTTGCTCATGAGCAAACAAAGAAGAAGCAGATAACGCATAGCGAACTCCTGAAACGTTGTGTGTGTGATGCTGGTCAAACAGAACCTGGATCAGCCGTCATTCCGAGTCGTAATCTGTGCTCCCCGGAGGTTCAGGGCGTTTTTTTGGCTAGAATCTCGTTTGCGAAATCCAGAACCGTCGAAGGGCAGTACTTACTGACGGCTCACTTCATTGCGGCACGTAAGGTAGGGCTTTCGGAAGAGAACGCAAACGGAAGCGTGCCCGTTGCCTCAGCGTTTTATGCCGTTTGCGACTCAACGGCCAACCTACCGTTCGCCTTACCGATCCGGACGTGAATTCAGCTCAGGATCCGGCGCGTGTGGATAGTCGACGGGTTGATACCGAATTGCCAGTTCGGGGGTCATGAGTTTTTGTTGATGCTGAACTCGCGAAGTGAGAGCTGTGTCCAGAATGCCGCTGGTCAACAACGTTCGTTCCACTGGGTACGTTGCGCGGCCAGTGTGTACCATTCGTTCGATGCCCTTCAGCAGCCACGCAAAATGGGGGTGGCGTGGCTCTGTTCGTTCATCGAATCGCGTGCCCAATACCTGATTCTGCCCTTTCAGCTTCAACGCGATGGATGTTCCCCGGGCGAAACCTGGCAGCATAAAAACAGCACCGAGCAAGCCATCAGCATATTGAAACAGAAACAACGTCGAGTCTTTGGTTCGGCGGACATCGCCGGCTTCATGTGAAACCTGAGCCAGCGCCGTGTCGAACACGTTCTGCCGAATGATACCGTCGTCCAGTACTTTCCACATCGCTTCGCCCTGCAGACACTGTACCCATTTCACGCCGCGTTCGGCTGATTTGCGCCGTTCGACATGGCATTGGAAAAACTCCAGGGCGTGACTGCCGTAGATGTCCAGCCCTGAGTAGCCGATCCCGACGGCCGCTTCGATGTCGCATCCGATCGGTACTTCAATTTCCGGTTCTCGATATCCAACCGTCATGGATGAGCCAGCCATGAACGGCACGTTCATTTGCTTCGCTCGATCATACATCCACTTTGCGTCCGACCAAACGGGGCCCAGATGTTTGTCGTTGAAGATGGGCACGACTTTGTCGTACTTACTGAATGTGTCCGTGATCTCTTCAAAGAACCGACGACGCGGATACAGATGTTGGGCCTTACTATTGGATGGATATGTGCCGTGCTCACCGATGCTGATCACGCCGTCAACAGGAATGTGATCACTGCCCACGGTCACAGCCTGTTCGATAGTGCTGAATATGGGTACGCCATATTTCTCTGCCATCGGGCGAGCCATGTCCCTGTCTGTGAACTGCTCGACGTACATCGACGCCAGTTTTAAAGCCGGCCCGGGCCCACCATCCTGTTTCCAGCCTTCCAGAATCTTTCCGATCAGCACGTCAGCATGCAGCCCGTGCTCGTAGGCGGTCAACACGGCCGCAACGGACTTCGGTTTTACCGGTTGTGCCGCGGCGGCGACCGTTTGCCACGACAGGCCACTGCACGTGGCCGTCGCCGCGGCGCCGGCCAGCCACGCTCGACGAGTGGGTTTTGCTGTTCTGGTCATTCAGGATCCTCAGGTACCGTGGCCGTTTCGCGCGGTGCGCAATCACTTCAACGAACTCAGATACGCCACCAGGTCCGCCACCTGCTGAGCTGTCATGTCACGCACCAGCAGGTCCGGCATCAGCGACTGACGCTGCGGGACTAATTGTTCGATCATGTCCAACGGAATCCGCCGAGATTTGTCCTGAGCATCCTTAAGCACCACCGCTTCGTCTGTCTTTTCCACCAGAAGACCTGTGAACAGGCGACCATTGGTGGTTTCGACCAGATAGGTGACGTACTTCGGATCAATACGTTTGGACGGCTGCAGAATGTTTTCCAGCAGTTGAACGGGTGTGAGTTTCTTTCCGATGGTTGTCAGGTCCGGACCGACCTCCTTACCGTCTTTCTGAATTCGGTGACAGTTCCTGCACGACACGCCGCTGGTGTTGAAGAACACCTGTTTGCCGCGTGCAGAGTCGCCCTCAACTGAGAGGATCTGATTTGCCTGCACCACGCTGCCCAGTCGTTTGATTCGATCTTCGGGGGGAAGGAACCGTTCGAACAGATCGCGAATGCTTACGTTCGGGTGTGCGGTCGCCCTCGCGATGGTTCTTGCCGATAATGTGGCCGAAAGTTCACCACTGTCAGCGAAGTGTAACAGCCGCATAGCACCAGTGGTCGACGATAGAAGACTGTCTACGATGGCCACCTGTTCGATTTCTGAATCCGTCACTTGCAGGCGAGTCAGAGCGGCAATCTCAGCCTTCCGCAGCCTGGCCACAGATGCATCTACGACGGATTCCGGATCTGTGTTCTGAGGCAATTGTTCCAGCCAGTCATGCAGCAGCCTGACGCCGACGAGGTCCACTTCTGCGGACCCAATACGTGGCATGCGTCCGTTGCCCAATTTTGTCATGCGGTACAGAAGTACGGAACGGGTCGCATCGCCGGGGGCGATGACGTGAGCCGCATGGATACCAAATGTGCCCTGTGTTGGGCGTGTTTTGAGCATGTTCGTCTTGTCGAGTTCCAGGTCGAAGTGCATGTGCGACAGCACGGCGCCTCCGGCATGCAGACGGTGACAGTGAGCACAGTTGGCGTGCAGATAGGCTCGGGCTCGATGGTCCAGTGACGCGGTCGCATCGTAAGGACTGGCCAGGGATGGCTGCTTCGACGTGTCAACTGCCTTCTCGATCAGCCCTATGTGAGCGAAGGTTTCCAGCTGAGAAGCCGTACTGCCGTCGTAGTTGTGGTTCCTGGCCAGTTGAGAGGTATTAAAAGCCAGTGCCGGCCCGGACCATCTGTTGTGACATCGTTGGCACTCGGCACGGCCGGAGAACCGCCACGTCTGCTGCCGCACTCCGTGAATCGCAGCCGAGTCCTGGATTTCGAACGTGTGTTCCGCGCCGGATGCGTCAACCAGAGTCGCGTCAGTCTGTTCGTCATTCCATTGATATGTGTACGGCATCAACTCAACGCCATCGAAGTGCAGAATCTGCGTTTCGATTCGGCGACGGGTGGTGGGGTCTCCCTGCTGCATATCCAGCGACAACGTCTTCACCAGCACCGTATCTTCCGGAAACTTCCACGCGGTGTCTTCGGCCTTGATCGATAAGTTGTTCGGCACGGCCACGAATCGTTCGGCGACAGCATGATCCGCCCAGGGTTCTGCGTTGATCGAGTACGGGATGACCCCGGGAGACGGCGTGAGATCAGTCATCGAAGAAAACAGACCGCTTTCACTAAGTTGGCGCGGAAACGTGCTCGATTCCCCCAGTCGCGGATTCGGCGCAAGTCGGTGGATTGTTCCATCCGTGTGATCCAGCAACAGCAACTCGCCGTCGTGCAGTTCACCAAAGCCAACGACCCGGTGAGTTGTGTCCGCCAATTCCCGGTGGTCGACAACCTTGCCATTTTCGTACCGGAAGCCCCAGAACTTTCCCGTGTCGTAATCACTGTAAATGTGAGTTCCGTAGAGTTCTTTCAGTCGTGTGCCGTAATATGTGGCGCCTTCGGTGATGGACGACGATTCAGAATGCTCATGGTCCACTATCGGCGGTAAAACGGGAGTCGGCCCGCGAGCCCACTCCGGATGCGTGGAAGCCCGACCTTCCATGACCGCCCAGCCGTAGTTTCCGCCGCGTTCAATGCGATACAGCATCTCCCACAGCTCCCACCCGACATCGCCGACCCACAGATCGCCGGTTTTTCGGTCGAAGCTCATTCTCCACGGATTGCGCAATCCGTACGCCCATACTTCGCCACGGGCGCCGTCCGTAGCCACGAACGGATTGTCAGCCGGGATGCGGTAATGATTGTCGCCGTCGTGGTGATCGACGTCGATACGCAGAATGGACGACAGCAGGTCGCCGATGTCCTGACCCGTCCTGTGTATATCCGGCGGATTCGCCGGACCTCCGTCGCCTGTCGAAATATAGAGAAAACCGTCCGGACCAAACTTCAGACAGCAACCGTTGTGACCTCCCGACAACCATGTCACCAGCGTTGTTTCGCTCGCCACGTCGATTCGCGGTGGATCGGTGTCTGACATTCGAAATCTCGCGACATGCGTTCCGTTATCCAGATTGGGCTTCCTGACGTAACAGACGTAGCAGTAGCCGTTGTTCTGAAAGTCCGGGTGAAACGTCAGTGCATAGACCTGCTTCGCGTCCGGCAGCTCTTTGGCAAAGTCGACAACCAGATCTGTTTGCGTGACATCGGGATTGTTGGCGAAGGAAACGATTTTTCCCGATTGTTCCACGACAAACAGGCGATCGCTGCCCGGTGCCATCGTGATGTCCAGACACTGATTGAACTTGAGCGCTGGGAAAACCGGTTCGGTCACATAAGGAAGCGGCGGTTCTGGTGATCCATTGATCCGGGACGTTGTCCACGGCACTCGCTGCTGAATACCAACATCTGCCGGGTCAGCCGCTGCGCTGCAGCGTGATAGTGCAAGGCAGTTACAAAGAATGATCAGCCCGGTGATAATTCTCGTGACGTGGTCCACGGCAATTGGCGTAAAACGATATCGGCGACGGTGAGTTGAATGAGACATACACATCGTATTCTGTTGTTGATCCGCGTCCTGTTGTCAGAGGCTTGGCGCCAACAGGTTACAGGGCTAAGTAAGCTAATGTCAAAGACAAGGCGAATCCTTAAGGCAGTGTGACGTCCCAGACTTTGGTGCGGCGGGACTCTCCTTCCGGACCCCCCACTCTGAGCGTCACCACGAATTCGCCTGTTTTCTTGTAATGATGGACCGGATGACGTTTCGTAGACATTGTTCCGTCACCGAAATCCCAGTGCCACGAGTCAATGTTCCCCGTGGATCGATCCCGAAAGGCGACAATGCGGTCCTTACTGCTGAGGATCTCAAACGACCAGTTTCCCTCAACGGGTTTGCGGAGGTTAATCTCAATGGGCATAAGACGGAATGCGACAAGGTCTGATGCATCGCCATACATCGTCGTTCTGTGCGACAGGTTCCAGAACGCGGAATACCGTTCTGCGTCCTCGTCGTCGTAATCCAGGACGGCCCACGACATACCGATCACTTTGTTTTCTTTCAGCGTCGTCTGAACGGCGTGGGAGCGATCCGGCGGGGCGTGATCAAACGGAGTCACGAAGAACTCGAGTACCAGTTTTCCACTTTCGCCATGTTCAAAGTTGTAGTTGTACGCAGCGTTGGCGAACGGCAGATCCTTGATCCATGGTTGAGATCCCCAAACCATCGCCCAGTCTTTCCCTACAGCAGGAGTAAAGATGTGATAGTTCTGTGCATGGACGCCATGGAACAGAAAATAAGTGTCCGGATTGTTTCGCAGCTTGATGTTGGGATGCATCTGCCGAATCAGAGGGCCTCCGGATAAGTCGCCGTCAATGACGACCTCGAAAATGTCGTTATGCAGATCTTCGTGAGTGAAGTCCCAGTAGTTGTCGCTGGCCTCGTACAAAAAATACAGATGGTTCTGCCCCTGCACCCAGCCAACTTTCACCTTCACGTCCAGGTTTGTCTTGTCATGTTGGTCGCCGATCCCGAAGACCGTCTCCTGCAGCTGATCCATACCGATCGCGTACGATTCAGGCACAAAGGACCAGTCGTCCACCTTGCCGTCAATACGTGGTATGCGGTCGGCAGGAAACTGAAAAATCTTGAATTCAACGTCGGGCCGGGCGAGACCTGGCCTGGCAGGAATTGCCTCCTGCTGAGCCGTCACCGACTGTGAAAAACAATTCGCCATGCTGCAGACGAAAATGAGTGCGGTGCTTCCATGGGCGAAAATACGCATTGTCATAGCAACTCCGGAATCAGGCGGGTATGTTTCATGGTTGTCAATGACCGATGTGAATTCTGATAACCCGGCAGGGATGTTGCCAGTCATCAGGCCCACCATTAGCCGGAAGGGCCTTTGGCGTGTGCGATAGTTTGCGAGGAACAAAAATGGCTGATTCAGGACCAACCCGACGTCAATTTCTGAAACGCGCCGGCGCAACATCGTCGCTGGTCACGGCGGGCGTCGCCAACGTGGTGCCGCTTCAGGGCCAGACAGCGCCGTCCAATGATGTGAATTCGTGCATGGACTACCGTCGCTCGTTTATCTGCGGCACGTCCGAATTGAATTCCGTTCGCTTCTGGATCGAGAGTCGTACGACGATTACTGACACAGCCACTGGGAAGAGTGCTGTGTTTTTTCAGTGTGCTTCCTGCAAGAGTGAAAACACGTTTGGAGAAACAGGTCTGTTTCTGGCCGACAATTATGATTTCCTGCCGATCCTTGGTGACGGCCACTGGCTGATCTTTCGTCGCCATGCCCGCCTGGATCCCGATCGATATCGAGATTTAGTCGAGTCTCCTAACGCATGGGGAGAACCGAAGCTGCTCACCCAAGAGGGCATCAATGTGCAGGTCCTTGACACGTGGGAGAAGATCCGGGATGCGACTGCTCAAGGCGTCCCTCTGGTGTCGCAGACGCAACTGGTCAATCACGACACTTCGCTGGAAGCCGTCATCGAGTGCCCGGTAAAGACGATGAATATCAGTCTCGAAAAACAGATGTACCAGGTGGACACCGGCCCCATAGCGTTTCCCGACCTCACTCGGAAGGCGGTCCCACTAATCGATTGCCTGAGTCTTGCATTTGTCGCCTTCAATCAGGATGCCTTTGCCGATTTCGTGATCGAACAGCCGACACCGGTGATGCACGAAGATGAAGAGCTGTGCCAGGTTTATCATTACTCAAACCCAGTCAGCCTGCCGGCCACAAACAGGCTACTCACGCACGACTAGAGCAGATTGCTTATTGTCGTGGACGATACTGGCTCGTGGGAACAACGAAACTGCTACTTAAAAGCGTTCTTCGCGGCCACAAGTCAGCGTGAAACGCTGTAGATTTGTCGCCAACGCAGTGTTTTCAAGAGACGTGTAACGTTGCGTCACAGAAATCCGCATGTCTCTTCCGAAGCGACAAAATCGTCGCACTGATTGATCAGTTCGTCAATGGCGTCCATCAGAAACGGCAGGTGCTGGATTGCGGATTCCAGATCGTTGTTCGACGCAGATGTTTCAACCACAGATGCCGCATGTTCGGCCTTGACGGCGAAGAACAGGGAGGCCACTGATTTCATCGTGTGCGCGACACGTGCGGTCGTTGCCAGTTCTTCTTCCTGGATGAAATCCTGCAGCTGCAATTTAATGGCAGGCATCTCCTGCAAGGCTGTCTGAACAACACCACGCAATAATTCTCGATCCCCGCCAGTGGTGTGGAGCGCAGCCTGCCAATCCACAACAGCGCCGGCCACCGCATCGTCGTTCAGTGCCTGTTGATCCGGCGACTCACCTACACGGTCCACACATCCGGGTGCTGCGAGCGACAGTTGTTCAACGACCTCGTACAGTTCCGCGGGATCCACCGGCTTGGCAACGTGGGCGTCCATCCCTGCACTCAGGAATCGTTCCCGATCGCCCTTGATGGCGTGAGCCGTCATCGCCACGATCGGAATGTGCCGCCCGGTGCCACGTTCCTTTTCACGAATCGCGCTTGTTGCTTCGACCCCGTCCATCTCCGGCATCGAGACATCCATCAGGATCAGATCGAACTCGCCCTGTTCCCAGGCGGCGACGGCCAGACGACCATTCTCCGCCAGAGTCACGGAGTGTCCCTGCCCGGTCAGCAGCCCCATGGCCACTTTTTGATTCACCAATCCGTCTTCCGCCAGCAGGATACGGACTGGTCGCGTTCGATGTGCGGTTGGAACGAGTTTCGGGTGGGGTTCGTCAGATTCGCCCAGACCAAAGGAATTCTGTATCTAAATAGGAAGTTCTGTCTGTTTCACCGGTTTGCGCAGTTGAGCGACGATGCCGAGCGATGTGCAGAGATCGCTGTGTTCCTGTCCCGATGAGGAAGACAAGATTATCAGAGGAGTTCCGCAAAGTCGGACATCGTTCTGGATTTGCTCGGCCAGCATCAACCCGTCCGTTTCGGGCATCATCATGTCCAGCAAAACCAGTTGAATCGGGCGGCCTTGCGCCTCCGTCTCCACCAGTACCTGCAGAGCGGTGCGAGCGTTCTCCGCACTCGTTACCTGCAACTGCCAATTCGAAAGAATTTCTTCCAGAATAGAGCGGTTCGTCGCATTGTCATCGACAACAAGGACGTTCAGACCACGTAGCGAGACAGGAGGTGCAGCGAGTACTGTTGACGAAGTGTCAGCTCCAAATTCGACTTCGAAATGAAACTCAGTACCCTGCCCTTCCTCGCTGTTCAGTGCCAATTGACCTCCCATCATGCCGATCAGTTGACTTGAGATATTCAGCCCCGGTCCCGTTCCCCCGAATTCCCGAGTAGTGCTGCTGTCAGCCTGATGGATTCACGCAGGGGACGCTGCTGCGACGCAGGGGCAGCCTCAAGTCTTTCCTGCGATGTCATGCGGTTGTCTTTCAGTTTCGAAAAGGAGCAGGGGCACGCGTCGCCGAGATCACCCGAACGGTTTCGCCGGTCCCCTTTCCATTGAAACCGTCACATGAAGGCTGGATCGAAGTTCCTGCAGCACGCAGGTCATCGCCGGATTGTTGCTGAACTTGTCAACAAAGTACGGAAAACCACTACCAGGATGATGTCGCAATCGACCGACTGACATCTCAAAGCTGTAGGCCCGGTACATTCGCTAAAGAGCGACGGATTTCTAAGCGAAATCATAAACGGTTGGACTTACCCTACCCTGCAGGGCATGATAAGCAGGCTCATCGCGGCTCGGCTGAAGTTGTCTCGTCCGCCGGTCTTGATTTTCGTTCGGCAGTCACAACAGAATTCGAGTTCTCCCATGAAGTCCACGCTCTTCTACCTACTGGTTTGTCTGTCTGTCATCGTGATACCGCGCATCGGCGACGCCCAGGAACCCAAAGCGACTGATGCCGCGAGCACAGTGAAGAAAAAGAAGCCCGACACGTTCAAAGTCGGCGGTGTCTTCGAAGCCGTCACCGCTTCGGAAATCAAACACGACACCGAACACCTGAAGTCGTTTGTGATCACCAGACTTGTTCCGCACGGAACCACGGTCAGCAAGGGCCAGAACATTGTCTGGTTCAAGTCGGAAGACCTGGACAAAGAACTCAGGAAAGCGGAAACCGAACTAAGGTTGTCGAAGTTGACGCTGGATGACGACGAGTTCGCTTACAAACAGTTCCAGGAAACGCAGCGACTTGACCGCGAAGCTGCCGAACGTGGGAAACGAAAGGCTCAGCAGGACTACGACAATTTTGTCAAAGTGGATCGCCAACGGCAGTTGAAAGCAGCGGAATTCAGCTTGAAAGGTTCGACAGCGTCGCTGGCAAACGCCATGGAAGAACTCAAACAACTCGAGCAGATGTACAAGGAAGATGATCTGACTGAAGAGTCTGAAGAAATCGTTCTAAAACGAGCCAAACAGTCCGTCGAATCGGCCGAGTATCGTCTCGCAGGGACAAAGATCCAGACTTCGCGAACTATCAACCAAACAATACCACAGTCCGATGCACAGCAGGACGCGACACTTTCCCGAGCGAGACTAACATACCAGAAGCTCAAACGTGACATCGCCTCTGCTCGTGCCCGACGCGAAATCGAAATGAGTCGAAAACGCGAACAGTTCAAAGACGAAGAACAAAAGATGCACGAACGACAACAGGAACGAAAGCAGATCGTCCTGAAGGCACTTCACGATGGCATCGTGTTTCACGGCAAACTTCTTCGTGGAAAGTTAAGCGAAAAGCAAAGCACACTGGAATCCGGATCGAAGGTCACGAACGACCAGACAATTGCCACGGTCGCTGCACCGGGCCGTCTGCGTGTTCGCATCGATCTGTCGGAAGACAAACTTCAGACCGTGGTCGCCGGTACGAAGTGCAAAATTCGGCCGAAGGCGTTTCCCGAGATGGCGCTCGATGCCACCGTCAAGTCAGTCTCACCGGTTCCCTATGCTGGCACCAAATATGACTGCATCGTGACCTTCCGTAGCCGAAAAGACATCGCGGTTCTGCCGACAATGACCTGCGATGTCGAATTCGCCGTACGGCCGAAAGTCCACGACGGTGAAAAACAGCAGTAGGACGACGACAAAGAAACGCACTAAGTTGACGGCAGTTGGCAGACCATTGTTTCCGGAATATCTGTGATGCGATACGTTCAATTCGTTCTGCTTTGGCTCGCTGGCGCCATGCTTCATGCGTGCTCGTTGCAGGCCCAGGAAGCCGTCGCGTCTGACGGCGGAATTCTGAACAATCCGCTTGATTTCAGCAGTCCACCCACACTTCCAGTGGTTGCAGCGCCCAGCAAATCGGAGATCCAGGAGTCCATCCGGAATGGCGTCCGCTTTCTGCTGGCCGACCAGAACCCAAACGGGTCATGGGGATCGGCCACGCGGACCAAAGGGCTGAATATTTATGCGCCGGTGCCGGGTGCGCATCATGCGTTTCGTGCCGCCACGACATCACTGTGCATCGCCGCGATCCTGGAAGTCGCCCCGGAAGACAAGGACGCCCGAAAGGCGATCGGACGGGCCGAGGAATGGCTGCTGGAACACCTGCCCTATCTGCGGCGAGCCACCGGTCAGGCGATCTACAACGTGTGGGGACACGCGTACTCTATCCAGGCTTTGGTGCGGCTGCACGACTATCACGAAGACGACACGCAGCGACAGGCCAGGCTGATCGAATTGATCCGATTGCAGTTTGAGATGTTGACACGGTACGAGTCCGTTGACGGTGGGTGGGGATACTACGATTTTCGTTATCAGGCAAACCAGCCGACGTCGTCCTCCATCAGCTTCGTCAATGGAGCAGTTCTTGTCGCGCTGGCGGAGGCCAAAGCCATCGGCGTCGAACCACCGGAACGCATCGTCAAGCGCGCAGTCGCTGCGTTGAAGCGTCAACGGAAAGCTGATTTCAGCTACCTGTACGGCGAGTACCTGAAGTATCGCCCGATGCGCGGCATTAACCGACCCGGCGGAAGTCTGGGACGTACGCAGTGCTGCAATTGTGCGTTGCGCGCGTGGGGCGACGAAAAAATCACCGACAACGTCGTCAAGAACTGGCTCTATCGTCTTTACGTTCGTAACGGCTGGCTGGACATCGGTCGCAAACGACCAATTCCCCACGAATCATGGATGCAGGTGGCCGGCTACTTCTACTACTTCGGGCACTATTATGCCGCTCTTTCTCTGGATCAACTACCTGCATCCGAACGTGCTCCCTATCGGCCATTGCTCGCAAAGTTGATGTTGGACCGTCAGGAAAAGGATGGGTCGTGGTGGGACTATCCGCTGTACGACTATCACCAACCCTACGGAACGTCATTCGCGTTAATGACTCTGCAACGCTGCTTGCCAGCAAATTAGTCAGTGTACTTTTTGTCGTAGACGATAGTGGCTCAAGCGAGTAACGAGACTGCTATTGAAAAGCGTCGATCATTTCCTGAATCGTCTATTCGTGATCTCATCGTCGACAACGGTACGAACGGCCGAAACTTCAATATTTCAGCTACCCACCACCGTCGACTCACGAAGGTTTCGGACGAGCCGATCGAATAATTCCCGGGCCTGTACGTCTGCGATGCGATGTGGCTTGTAGTGCATGCAGAGGCTGAGCGTACCCGCGTACGTTACGACTCCAAAAGTCACATCCGTCCCCGGTCGGAGCGGGCTTAGAAAATCCAGGGACGACAGCCGATTTGCAACGAAAACGGCGACGTCTGGGTTGCGTACGAAGGCGAGTTGTACGAGTACCCTGATCTGCGCCGAGAACTGCTGGATCGTGGGCACACGTTGAAAACGCACTGCGACACGGAAGCATGGGTCCATCTGTACGAAGATCTTGGCGAACGCGTCTTTGATCAGGCCCGCGGTCAGTCTGTGGGATGCCCGAAGTCGTTCACTATTGCTGGGACGGGACCGCGCTGGTATTTCTCCTTTGTTCTATGCCGAAGTCGATGGCTGGCTGATCTGGGCATCTGAGATCAAGGGGATACTGGCTTCCGGACTGATTGAGGCCAGGCCGGATCTAAAAGGGCTGGATTGTTTCTTCAACTTCTTCGCGATGCCGCAGTCGCGCACCTGTTTTGAAGGAATTCGATGTCTGCTGCCGGGGCACTACATCAAAGTTCATGACGGACAGATGCAGATTCGCAAATACTGGGATTTTGACTATCCCGATGCCGGCGAAGAGCGGTAATTTGCAAGCATCGAAGCGGCCGCCGAAGAATTTGAAGAACTGTTGCGGGGGGCAGTTCGCCGACGACTGGTTGGTGAAATGCCGATGTGCACGTACATCAGCGGCGGACTTGATTCAACGACGATTCTGGGGCTCGCTTCTCAGGAACATGACCGGCCGCTGCCTTCATTCACAATCGGACTGGATCATTCCGGGCCAAACAACGAACGTTCGCAGGCTGCCGAATCGGCGTCATTACTGGGCTCGCCACTGACCACGGTCAGCATGTCCTCGGCGGATATTGCGAATACATACCCTGAACTGATTCGTGCCGCGGAAAGTCCTGTCCTGGATACGTCTGCCGCCTGCATGATCAAGTTAGCCCATGCCGCTCGGAAAGACGGCAACATTGTTGCGTTAACCGGCGAAGGTGCGGACGAACTACTGGCCGGCTACGTCTGGTTTAAGGCGCATCAGGTCGTCCTGCAGACCGGCCGGCCACTGAACAAACTCGCGCGTCGATTCCTGTTTGGCACGCTCGCAGGAGGAAGCACAAAACGTCTGCCACCATGGGAGGCCATGAACGGAGTCCGTGTCGCTCAGCAGTTTACCTGGGAGATCATGCGACACTCGCGTGAATCGCTGTATTCACCGGCGATGTGGGATTCACTGGGCGACTATGAAGCCTTCGGTGAACTGCCTCAGCATGACCGAATGAAACGCTGGCACCCGTTGAATCAATCGCTGTACGCGGCGTCGCGTGTCATGCTGCCGGGAATGCTGTTGAGCGCCAAAGGCGACCGGCCACTCAGAAACGGTTCGACGGAAGGCCGATTTCCGTTCATGGACGAGCGTGTTGTCGACTTCTGCACCAGCATCGACCCACGTCTAAAACTGAAGGGTCTGACGGATAAACGACTGCTGCGTCAGGCCGCCAAACGAATCCTGCCGCAGCAGATCGCGAACCGGCCCAAGACGATGTTCAGAGCCGACTTTTCCGGCACGTTTCTGGGCGACGGCCGACCGGCATGGGTCGATCAGTTGCTCAGCCCCGAGTCCTGAGCGAAGACGGGGCTGTTTGATCCCCATGGTGTGGAACGGGCCCGACGCATTCAAGAGAAGCGCGGCAAAGTCTCGTTTCAGCGATTCGTACTGGACATGGGATTGACCGGTGTGATCAGCACCCAACTGTGGCATCATATTTATTGCGGAGGCGGACTTGCTGATCTGCCAGTGTGGGCACCGCCGTCGACGCCAGCAATCGTCTGAATCGAAACCGGAGTGGATCAAAATCCGAGGAAACTTTGAAAGGATGCGTAACGTGAGTTTCGAACATTGAGGAGTCTGACTTGAATCCGGAAGTTGTTTACATCATTCTCGGCGGGCTTGTCGCACTGGAATTGGCGATCCATGTGTTCTCCATCGTGGTGATCGTTCCAATCTTCGAACGCAAACTACCGTTCGAAGTGCCCACGTCGGAATCGTTGAACAATGTCGAACGACTGTCGATTCCGACGTCTGACGGGCTCACTCTGCGGGGTTCATTACAGATGCCCCACGATGCCCCGCTGGGGGTCGTGGTCTTCTGTCCGGAATTTCAGGGCACTCACTGGGCGGCATTGGACTATTGCCAGGGGCTCCTCGACTTCGGTTTTGCATCCTGGCGTTCGATTTCCGCGGGCAGGGAGAAAGCGACGCCATGCAGGGTTATGCCCCCCTGCACTGGTGCACCGAGTTCGAAGTGCGTGACGTGCAGTCAGTCGTGCAGTTCGTTCGATCCCATTCGGCCTTGAACGAACTATCAATCGGACTTATGGGTGTCAGCCGGGGTGCCAATGCGGCACTCGTCGTCGCCGCGGCAGACGACAGGGTGGAATGCGTCGTTGCTGACAGCGCGTTCACCACTGACACGTTAATGGTCCTGTATGCCGCACGCTGGGTTCGGTATACGACACCGCGGTGGTTTGTTCTACCTGAATGGCACCTTCACATTTCCTGCCAGCTGGCGCGCTTCGTGAGTCAGCTTCGCAGGAGCGTGCGACATCCAAAGCTGGAACGTTGGCTGCCCGCCTTGCGTCGCCGCAGCGTGCTTTTGATAGCCGGCGAACGCGACTCGTACGTCCCTCCCGAAAGCAGCAGGAGAATCCAAACGCGGATCGGCGGAAACAGCACAGTTTGGTTTGTTCCCGGGGCCAAACACAACGCAGCCCGCAGAGCGAATTCGCAGGACTACGACAAACGCGTGGTGGACCTGTTTCTGAACATGGTTCCGCTTCATCAACGTCCTCCGGCGGTTACCATCGCCGACCTGGCCCCTAAACTGCAGCCAGTTGACTGAGACGCCGCAATCTCATTGGTTCCGGCGCTCTTCCTCAGGCGATTGGTGACGGCGCTGCTTGCCTCCATCTGCACCAGCCCTCATACTTTGCTCGCTTACGATCCACTTCCCTTCGGTGCCTTAACGTTATGACTCCGTCAATCCACACCCGTCGTTCGTTTCTGAAAGTCTCCTCCGCACTGGCGGGCAGTGTCCCGATACTTTCAACATCGCTGCTGCAGGCTCAGTCGGACAAAGCCGCAGCGCCGCTCATAGCCTATGTGGGGACGTATACATCACCACTTCAGAATATGCGGGACACTCAGGTGGATCTGCCGCCCGGAAACGGGCGTGGAATTCATTTGTTTCTGGTTGATCGTGCCTCCGGGGCCATGACGCCATGTGGTCTGCACGAAATGGGTACCAGTCCCAGCGCCCTGGCGTTCAATGAGGCCAGAACGCACCTGTATTCGGCGAATGAAACCGAACGGGTCGGCAACGATGAGGCAGGGACTGTCAGCGCCTTTGCCATCAATCCGGACGATGGAAAGTTGAGATTGCTGAACACCGTCAGTTCCGGCGGCAAGGGACCGGCTCATCTGAGTGTGCACCCGTCCGGGCGATTCGTGCTGGTTGCGAATTATTTCGGTGGCTCTGTGGCGGTTCTTCCCATTCTTCCCGACGGCAGCCTGGGAGCCGCAACGGACGTCAAAAAAGATGCAGGAAAGGTGGGCCCGACCACTGCCACAAACGCTCCCCCGGGCAGCTTTGCTTTCAGCGGGCACGACCAGGCTCACGCTCATATGATCGAAGCCGATCCGTCAGGGCGGTTCGTGCTGCACGTCGACCTGGGTCTGGATCGAATCTACGTCTGGAAATTTGATGATAAGAAAGGCGTACTGACGCCGAACAATCCCCCATCAATCTCGCTGCCACCGGGAGACGGGCCGCGGCATTTCCATTTTCATCCCAATGGACGCTGGCTCTATTCTCTGCAGGAAGAAGGATCAACGATTGTCCTGTTCGATTACGATTCTCCTAACGGACGGCTTGCCTCACGCCAGACGATTTCCAGTCTGCCTCCCGGTTTCGCCGGCAGTAATTTCTGTTCCGGCATCCTGGTTTCCGCCGATGGTCGCTTCGTCTATGCCGGTAACCGGTTGCATGACAGCATTGGGATTTTTTCCGTCGGTGAAACCGGCGATCTGACCTTCGTTGGGGATGAGTGGACACGAGGAAATTATCCCCGCAGCTTCAGTTTTGACCCCACGGGACAGTTCCTTTACTCCTGCAATCAGCGGGGCGACAACATCGCCGTCTTTCGTGTTGATCAGGAATCAGGCAGCATGATCTTCACCGGTCATTACACGCCCATCGGCAATCCATCAAGCATCGTCTTCCTCGACCTCGCGAAGCACGGTTAACGCGCGGTGCTGACAAAGTCCCTACGTCGACTGCTGAAAGACAACTTGCGAGTTTTAACTCGTTTGAGTGTCCAGGACTGTGGTTTCTTACGAATCAGCGTGTGACGCTTTGGTCACTGGCGTTCAATGTGTCCAGATCCAGTCGATACAAAACCTGGTTGTAATCATGACGGGATGTCGGAGTGGCCGTCTTGGAAAACGTGTGTGTGTAGGTCGCCTCGAACAGCAGAACTGGTGAATTGGAATCGGTGAATGCCGGGTGCAGTTGTGGGTTGTAGAACGTGTATTTATTGTGTGTCACAACTTTCATCGCGCCGCGCCAGCGACCGCTGGGAGCGTCTGCTTCGGCGTACCAGATTTCACCCAGTTGGGATGATTCACCGAAATGCTGAGTGAACACGGTCACCCACTTTCTGCGGTAATCGTTCCACGCGATCGCTCCGCGATGCGGCTTGATTCGTTCTGTCGTTTCCAGCGTTGGCACCGAAGCCTGGGGCGTCAGTTGCTCCCACATCTTGGGATTGGACCATGCTTCAAACGTCGCAGGCACATGAGTGCTGGAAACGGGTCACCGAACAGGACGAATCTCTCTCCTGCGTCATTGTGCCAGAAAACGGGATGACCGTGAGGAACGGCGGGCGGTTTCGGCAATTCGTCGCTGAGCGTCCACACCACGGAGTGTTTTTCGAACTTCTGCGTTTCGCCATTCCACACACACAGCCCTTTCTCATACTCCGTGAGCGGCGGACGGATTTTTGAGTACGTAGCAACCAACCGATGTTGACCATCCCCGTCCGGCAGACTGCAGTAACTGCCGAGCCACGTGGGGCCGGCACCCGGCATCTTTGCAACGTCCCGAGGTGTACCGTTGCTGTCGGAGACATAGTCAAAGCGCAGCCGAATGGGCGGCTTAAACGTATCAAGCGGTTGTAATTCCGTCGTCGCACCGATCATGTGAAACCTGCCGAGCGGATAGCCTGCCAGCAGCGTGTCACCCCACCCCCAAAACATCTTTCCGCTGTGCACGACGTTCTGCACGCTGTCGCAGCCGAGAATCCCCTGCTCTGCCCAGTCAGTGACGTCACCCAGTTTTTGACTCTCAGCGAACAAGCCAGCGCCGGTAATGCGTCCGAGTCTCTTTGCCGGAAGCTGTCGTTGCACCTTAATCGTCAGCGTCTGACCGGGACTGGGTAAAAGGCGCACGCCGGTGTATCTAAAGGCATCTTTTCTGACCGAGTAGCCATGCCCTTCAATGTGAAACCAGGTTTCAACGTTCATCAATTCAGGCAGATCAAAACAGATGACCCCCGCATTGTCCGACAACAACCTGACGTTATGAGTTGTCGTTAGTTGTACCAATGGCACGGGCCAGCCGTTTTCGGCATCGACGACGAGAATGCGGCACGCCTCCACAGCGACCGCAGCCTTTGTCACCCCAACCCAGCACAGGCACCCGACCAGAATCCACACCCACAAAGACGGACGTTTCGCGACGTTCTGCCACATGAACTGGCCTCTTGGCTACGGAATAGTGATCTTCGCCAGAATAACCCGATTGTTTTCGCCCGCCCGTTTGCCGTGGCTGACTCGGCCTTCGGCAACCGTCACCCACGTCTCGCTGTCGCTGATGCGGCAGACTCCGGAGTTGCCCAGCGTAGCATGGTTTTCCGGAACAAGAAACTGTTCGGTGGACCGGATCACATGCAGCTTCACGGGATCGACTTTCGCGATAAACAATGGCGCCCGATGTCGCATGATGTGGTCATTGCCTGCCCCACGTCGTGTGTAGACAAAATACAACTGTTCCCCAATCGTAACCCAGTGCTGCTGAGTGTTGTAACTGCCGAGCAGTGCGCCATCGTCAAACGTCCACGCTTTGTGATCTGAGTAGTTAATCCCGTCAGAACTCTGCGCTACGAAAGCGCCGTCGTCAGCACGCATCGTCAGGTAGAACGCACCTGCAAACTGTGTTACCGATGGTTCATATAGCCCTCGCTTCGTCGACAGCGAATGCTCAGAACCGTGTTCGACATAAGTCAGTGTTTCGCCGTCAAACATACACCGCGCCACAATTGTGGTGTAGATCCGCTTCCGAGCGTTCTTCTGATAGCGAATCGGCAACAGGATTTCACCATTTGCCAGGTCCACTCGTTGATGGCAACCGGCATTTGGTGCGATAATTGGTAACCGTTCACGGTTCTGAAACTGGTAGTGCGATGGATTGGTGGATTTTGTAGT
>JAPYTO010000126.1 GCA_029941865.1 Fuerstiella sp.
CTCAAAGCAATTTCCAGCAATGAATTGGTTGTCTAATTTCCTTCACGGCGTTGCCGTTGGGGGCGTAAAAATGCTGAAGCTCTCATGCGTTCAACGAAACGTTGCGACATCATCGCTGGTGATTTTCGTGACCGTGATTGGAACAGTCGCTATTGGATTTGGATACTGGCGTCAGGTCGTAACGGCAGACCCTGCCATCCACCTGGAGGTCTTCGATTCTGCCGGACGAAAGTCAATCACGGACTTCCGCGTTCTTGCCGGAACCCGTTCCAATGTCTCTCAGCGATTTGAGGAAACACACGACGTCAAAGTTATCAACTGGCAGCCACACACGTTGCGGCAAGGTAAAGATGGCAGTTTGATCTGGCCACTGAAGAGATCCTATGCCGATTTGTGTCTGAGAATCGAAGCGGATGGCTATGTTCCGCAGGTTTTTTATGACGTCAGGAAGAACGGCCCGAGAACAATCCGCTGCGAGCTTCACAAAGATTCCGGAATCCGTGGCAGCGTGATGACTCCTGGTGGTCAACGAATGGCTCACGATGCCACAGTTGCGCTGGCGATGATTCGACGGCACGCATACCTTAAAGGATCGGTGTTTCCCGAATTGGTTCTGCGTGAGATCAATGACAGCGACAGCCCACGGACGCGTTGGGAACGTCCCGTCGTCGTAAAACTCGATCATCAGGGGCGATTCACTCTCCCCACCGAGCCCGATCCGACGGCCGTCGTTCTGATCGTTCACAACGACGGCGTTCTGGAAATCCCGTATTCCGATTGGTGTGAATCACCACACGTCACCCTGCAACCCTGGGGACGAATTCATGGTCGGGTTCGCTGGGGAGACACGCAAGGCGTCGACGAACAGGTCAATTTGAGCGCCGATCACGGCGATGGACACGGCTACTACGGCATCGTGTCCCAGCACGCAGAAACCACCACAAATGACGACGGCGTGTTCGTTTTCGAGCGGGTATTGCAGGGACGCGTGCAACTGTCGTGTCCAATTAACACAGGGACGAAGAACGGCGAAAAACGAATGACCAATGTGCGCAGCCGCACGACTCACGCCAATGTTCAGGCTCCACACACATCCGTGCTGATCGGCGGTCGAGGACGATCGGTGTCCGGTCGACTCACGGGTCTCAACGACTTCGCCGGCGTGACGTTTCATATTCATCCAAACGCACCACATTACGGACGCGAAGGCGGCGCTCTGGAGTGGGCCGCCTGGCATACATTGAAGAACAGTCCCACCGGCCCACAGTTCTTTCGCAACGGACTTGCGGTGGCCGCCGATGGCACATTCCAGATCCCCGGCGTCCTTCCCGGCTATTATCAGATTTTCTTTTCGCAGGAAGGCCGGAAACAGTACATCGCCAGCGGCAAGTTTCGCATCGAATCCGAAATTCACGACGTCGCGACACTTCCGACAGATGTCGGTGAATTTCGGGTGAGATCAACAGTGAAGTAGGAACGATCGGCGTGACCGAAACTCTGCTCACTGTACGTCCCGGTTTGTCCGGACCGCCGCAGCCGGGGAAATTCTGTCCGGCGAGTGCCAGATGCCCGAATCTTTGTGCTCAAGTTGCTGCCCCGGCACGCGAATCAATTAAGGAATCGCAGTGGACGGCGGTTTCGCAGACAACTTTTTCAATTCCACGGGTTTCTGTGTCAAATACTGTCATTCGATCCGTGTAACTGTTCAGGAGAAAGACTTGAACGGCATTCCTGACACACAAGCCAGTTTGTTGATCCGGGTGAAAGATCCGCTGGATCGCGATGCATGGCTGGATTTTTCTGACATCTATCGTCCTGTCATTTACAGAATGGCTCGCCGGCGAGGCCTGCAGGATGCAGATGCTCAGGATCTGACTCAGAGGGTCCTGACATCGGTCGCTGCAAAAATGGGTGACTGGCAACACGATCCGGAGCGAGGTCGCTTTCGGGCATGGCTGTCGACGGTGACTCGCAACGCGATTATTGATCACCTGCGAAAGGTCAAACCGGATGTCGCTCAAGGTGGCAGCAGCTTGATTCAGCAGCTGAAACATCTGCCCGCATCAGACGAGGCCACGCATAGCGAGATTCAACGGGAACGAAGAAGACAGTTATTTCGCCGCGTAGCGGAAGACATTCGTTCTGAGTTTGGGGAAACCACATGGATGGCGTTCTGGCTGACTGCGGTAGATCTAACTCCAGTGGCTGACGTGGCGGATCAGCTGAAACGCAGCATTGGTTCAATTTATGCAGCTCGATCGCGGGTGATGCGAAGATTAAGGCAACGCGTTTCGGAATTGGAAGCAGACTTCGATGAATGCTGAAACAACACATTTTGAGCCGGGACAACTGCAGCGTTTCCTTGACTCCGACCTGACAGACGCAGAACAGCTTGCTGCGGAACGGCATCTGGAAGTGTGCGATGAATGTCGTCAACAGCTGCATCAGTCGGCGGCTGATGTCACGTGGTGGGAGGATGCGAGCGATTTCCTGACCGATGACGAGTTTGAAATCGTCGGCACGGCCAGCAATGCAATTGGTCCCACAGCGATGATGTCGCAATCTCGACAGTCCACCGCCGATGATGCAGAAGCCGACGCGATTCCAACGGACATCCGTCAGATTATTGCCTGGCTGGATCCGACCGACGATCCGGCGATGCTGGGGCGGCTGGGCGGTTACGAAATTGCAGGTGTGGTCAGTGCCGGCGGCATGGGAGTTGTGCTGAAAGGTTTTGATCGTTCGTTGAATCGCTACGTGGCCATCAAAATCCTTGCACCTCATCTTGCCACCAGTGGAGCCGCTAAGAAACGCTTTGGCCGCGAAGCCCAGGCGGCTGCGGCTGTCGTGCATGACAACGTCATTGCCATTCACGGCGTGGATGAATCACACAGCTTGCCGTATCTGGTGATGCCTTATCTGAGAGGAACGTCGTTGCAACGCCGTATTGACGAACACGGCGCACTGAGCGTCGTGGAGATCCTGAGGCTGGGGATGCAGACGGCCGGCGGGCTTTCGGCGGCGCACGATCAGGGGTTGGTCCATCGCGACGTGAAACCGGCCAACATTTTGCTGGACGGAACCACGGAACGAGTACTGCTGACGGATTTTGGTCTGGCTCGTGCGGCCGACGATGCCAGTCTGACTCATAGTGGAGTCATCGTCGGGACGCCATACTTCATGTCACCCGAACAGGCAGAAGGGGCCGCCATCGATCACCGCAGTGACCTGTTCAGTCTGGGTAGTGTGCTGTACACGATGTGCACGGGGCGACCACCGTTTCGAGCCGATACCAGCTGGGGAATTCTGAGAAAGGTCACGGACGCTCAGCCGCATTCGATTCGCGACCTTAATCCGGACATTCCGCAGTGGTTGTGTGAGATCATTGTGAGGCTGCACCAGAAGGACCCGGCGAATCGGTTTCAGACGGCTCATGAAGTGGCCGACCTGCTGGGCCAGTGACTCGCTCACGTGCAGCAACCGAACGATTTTAGACTGCCGGAGCAGCTGCCCCACAAAGCGAATTCAATTCCACTTGGAAGAATTGCGCAGCCGTGGCTGCTGGCAACCGGCGCAGTCGCCCTGGTTGGCGTTGTGGCGATCGCAGTGAATGAATGGGGCTCACAGGGCACATCGGAAGAGCAGTCAAAATCAACCGTCGCTTCCGCAGAAGGAATTTCAAGCGATTCAGCGCCAATTATTGCGATGGAAGAATCGTCAATGGCCGTTGTCGATGACAGCCTGCTGGATTGGGACGACGGCAATACGGTGGAACTGGCATCGATTCGCATCGCTGTGGAAAGACTGGACGAAATCTCGCTGCAGATCATTCAAACACAGAATCCTGAGCGTGATTCGGCAACGCCACTGACCGCCCCCTGATCGCGTTTCTTGTGACCCACGATAATCTTGAAAAGGAAATATCATGCTGTTACGAACATTGATGGCTATGGCCGTAGGTTGCCTGACGTTGCTGGCTCAGGAATCCACCCCGACTTCTGATCTGACACCAGCCGCTGATCCGGCGACTGCAGCGACAACAACAGATAAAACGGCCAGCAGTAGTGGACAGCCGTTGACGCGTTCCACGTCAGACACCTATCTGGAAGCCTACACCTTCAAGACTGCAGACTCCGGACAAATCACTAAGACGCTGATGGCTCTGCAGCTGCCTGGCGTGCAGATCGATAGAGACGAAGCTCAGGCAAGGCGGATTCTCGTGCGGGCCACTGAGTCGCAGCACTCGGAAGTGGCTTCGTTAATTCGGAAGCTTGATGCACCGGCTCCACCACAGCCGACAGCCGACAAACCTGACCCGGCACCGTCCAAACGCAGATTTAAGGTCACCATTGCCCTTATCAGGAATGATTAGTCGGAACAGCTGCTGAAGCACGAGAAATTCGCTGAAGAACTGAGGCAACTCTACAAAGACGTCGACCTGTCTGCGTTGGGCGGCAAGTTGGAACAAGCGGCGCCAACGCTGCTGTTTCCGGACAACCGCGCCGCAATTTTCAATACGAAAGACATGTCAAAACTCACAGGCCTGCTGACGAAGTTAGGGCTGCAGCAGAACATCGCGATTGTTGAATCTGAACCGGAAACGATGGCCCCATACGTGTTAGAGAGGGTCGGTGTTCCGGACCTGTCCATCCCCATCGTCAAAGCTCGTCAAACCGGAGATTACGGCCCCTTCGCAAAGCAGACCGGCTCGTGGTCCGTGGGTGTCGGGGTTAACCAGGGAAAGAAAAACTCTGTCATCTGCGACAGACACTACACACAGTTCATTGAAACAGAATGGCCGACTCGAACGAAACGCATTAACCGCAGGCAAATCGGATCTGACCACTTTGGAAGTCGTTTCGAACTGCACTCCAGTGAAGTTGCAGTCCTGCGTTTCTGGACCACCGAACAACGTTCTTCCCGCGGAGTGGCACTCGGGATGGGCGGCGCCGGAATGCTCATGGGCAGTTCAGGAATGAGCTCCGGTGGCGGGCTGACGGAGTTCGATTATTCAAAGAGTAAATCCAGCCAAAACGATTCGTCGTTCCCAATCATCATCGTCGCATACGCTGATGAGCAGAAACCGGACCTGGACCTGGAACCGGCAGCGGGTTGGTCGAAACCTCTGAAAACGGCAGTCCTCGAAAAATTTGACTACGACAGCACCGCTCGGCGGTATGGGTTTTCTGGTGGTTTTACGTCTTCCAGCCGGAGAGGATTCAGCTCGGCCAGGAGTGCTGGCGACGCTACGCCCAGCAGGCAGCCGCCGACAAGCAAAAAAAACACCGGGCCACCGAAAACGAGCCGTTTCATCGTTCACTCTCTGCGTCATACACAGGCTGTTGATGCACTGAAACTCGTGCAGCAGTTGTTTCCGGCCGAAACAGAAATTCGAGTCATCGCGGACAATCGCACCAATTCGTTACTCGTTTGGGCAGCAGATGAAAAGCAGGCCGAAGTGATGGAGATATTGAAGATACTGGATGCCGAGCGGCCGGCCGACAACCCTTTGAAAGCCACGGAAAGCCGGAAGGCAGGCAGGAAATCTGTCGAAATGGAGGTCGGACCAGCCGGCGTCATGGTCCTGAAAGGCAGCAAAGGAAGCGTGACAGCCGCCGAGCAAATGCTGAAACAAATGTCCTCTCAGCAACTGCTGGACCGCAGCAAATCGTTGCAGGACAAAGCCATTTCCCGTGCCGAGCAATACCTGAAAGACGGCTCAGCGGGAAAGGATCTTGCTGCTCTGAAGCAAACCGTGCAGGAAGATTTCGATGTACAACAACGATTACAGCTGGCTGAAATCGAATTCCTGAAAGCCCGCCTCGCGGACCTCGAACGGCGAGTCCGACAAAAGGAGCAGTTGAAAGACCGGATCATCGATCGCCGGATCGAATCACTCCTTTCCAGGCCTGCGAACTTCGAACAGAAAGTCTCGGCTGAGGCATTTAAACGCGCTGAGACAGTGTTCAAACGTGTTGAAAAGAAGTCAGATACGGCCGCAGGCAATTGATCGATCAGTCATTGCAGGTATATGTGCCGACCGATCAATTGCGTCGCGGCGAGCGGGGGACGTCAGTCCCCTGATGCCCCCCGGTCCGGAACAGTAGCGTGTGTGCTCGCGCGCACCAGTCCGGGTGAATCTTCTCCGTTGCGATGACAAAGCTGCGCTCGCACACATCTACCGCTACAATCGCACCACAGATTTCATCGGGATCACAGTCGGAAAACACAGCAATTTGAGCCGGGCTGGAACGGTGAATAAAATCGGCCGAGTAACGTGGTGCGTGCCAGCACACACCCTACTCGGCCGTACTTCGTCTACGGCCCAAACACAGAGGCAGCAACGCCCAGACCAATCAGGCCGATCAGCAGCAACAGAACTGTCCAGGCGATTGCCGGCGTCCTGTACTTGATATGTGGTGTCTGTTTGATGATTTCGCGGTATTCGTCGGAATACACCATCTGACCGTTGGCACCGAACATGACGTACAGAAAATACACAGCGATCGGGATTCCCACGATGAATGCCGCCAATCCCACCGCAACCGCCAGCACCGCCGATGGGAAACGAGACCAGCGTTTCAGGCGGTTTGCCGATACCGCAAGAAAGAACATCGCGACACCAACCACCGCCGAGACAACGATGGGGCCGTTGAGACTCGATGGCTGCATTTGCACGAACCACAGACCAATCGATATCAGGATGCAGACAAGGCCCCCGCAAAGGTGAAGCGTACCAATTGATTTTGCAGAGGCCTCGTGAGACAGATATTTTCGACGTATGGCCTCCGGATGATCTGCAGGCCAGTCGTTGTCAAACCATGCCCGCGGCGCCTGAAACGGATTATGTTCCGCGGCATAAATGTCCATGTCGTCGGTCATTTTTGAATCCAATTGACAAACGCTCCCGGTCGAACGGATCTGCCGTCCCTTCCATCGAGCAATTGAATGTCGTGAGTTTGCACGAATCCGCCTGGTTTTTCCAGGCCCGGAATTGTATATGCTGTGGGCAGTAACACTGTCGATTACAGCCTGGAGTCACTGCCATGCATTCATGTTTTGCACCGTTGCCACTTCCACGCCGGAATTTCCTCGGACGGGCTTTGCTTGGTGCCGGGGCCAGTATTCTTTCTCCATCGTTTGGTCGCGCTGATGACTCGGCCGGAATTGTCGATCGCGATCTGGCGGCGGCGATGGGAAAGGCCGAATTGTCACTGCAGTTTCGCGGTCACACCGCGGACGAGTGTCGGGCGTGGCAGGATAGGTTTCAGACGAAGCTCGGCGAATTAATGGGTGATTCCACGCCGCCTGCGAAGTGGACGATCGTTGAAGAAAATCGAGTCGAGTTCGACGAATACAGTCGACTCGAATTGTTGCTCAACGCGGAAGGCGTTCCATCGTTGCCGGTCTATCTGCTGGTACCGAAGGGATTATCTGTCGGACAGCAGACTCCGGCCGTGCTATGTGTGCATGGTCATGGACCGTTTGGCAACGATGCGATTGTCGGACGTCGTGAGCAGGAGGGTGCGGCCGAGCATATCGCGAAGCTGAATTATGATTACGGAGTGCAGTTCGCAAAACGGGGCTACGTTGTGGCCGCACCCTGCATGATTCCCTTTGGCCGCCGCGTGGACAGTGCGGCGTACCGAGGTAACGACCCGTGTGCGGTGACGTTCGTCCGGATGCAGGCGCTGGGCCAGCTGCCGATCACGGCCAACGTGCGAGACCTGCGCTGGTCGATTGACTTGCTGCAGAGCCGCCCGGAAGTGAACGACGACGCGATCGGTTGTGCCGGACTATCGTACGGCGGCCGCATGACGATGATGGTGTCGGCCATTGACAAACGGGTGCGAGTGGCGGCCGTCAGCGGGGCGTTGAACTTGATGCAGGAACGAATGACGCTCCGACACAGTTGCGGCTCGCAGATCGTCCCGGGACTGCTTAAGTACGGAGACTACTCAGAAATCGGATCATTGATCGCACCGCGACCCTGCGTCTGGGAAACCGGTTCCAAAGACAGCCTGATCGTGCCGAAGTGGGACGAGGTGTTTCGCGGACGGCTGCGGCGCGTGTACGAGGCCATGGGCGCCGGCAGCAATCTGCACTTCGACCGCTTTGAAGGCGGTCATGAATGGAGCGGCAGAATCGCGTTCCCGCTGTTCGACGAAGTCCTGAAATCGTAGTCGGAAGACTCTGATCGAAGCGTCTGCAAACCTTTCGATTCACCTGTTAACTCTCCCGCTCGCGGGAGAGTCGGGCTATCAGGCCCGGAGAGGGTCCCTCCCCGGCCGCTACCGCGTCCGACGCGCGCTGAGCATTGGTCACGCAAATTCAGGTTACTGCAGCAGGCTGCGGTCGAGTACGTCGCGAGCTTTCTGGAAGTAGTCCTTCCACTCGATCTCCGGCGATTCGTTCTTCAGACAGTCACGGACTTTCTGCAGCGTGTTGCGGGCCATATGCGGGCATCGGTTACAGGCACATGTTTCACCGGTGGACGTCATGATGCCAGGAACGGGCACGAATGTGTGCTGCGGAGCTGATTTCTCGAACGCGTGAATCATGGCCGATTCTGTTGCCACAAGGAATGTCGTCGGATCCTTAATCGACATGACGTACTGCCGCATCTTTTCCGTGCCGCCGATGAAGTCGGTGAGCTCGAGAATATTTTGAGGACACTCCGGATGGGCGATCACGACGCTGCCAGGAGTATTCCGTTTGGCTCGGATCAGATCCTGAATACTGAAGATTTCGTGAACCATGCACGAACCTGGCCACAGAATCATTTTCCGTCCGCTGACTTCCATCAGATACCTGCCCAGATGCTGGTCGGGGACGAACAGGATTTCACGGTCTGCGGGGACGCGTTCGATGATGTCACGAGCGTTGCCACTGGTCACAATCCAGTCACACAGGCTTTTCACTGCGGCCGACGTGTTGATGTACGCGACTGTATCAAAGGTGCGACCATCCGCTCGCAGTTGCTCCTGAAACGCGGCCAGCTGATCGGCCGGGCAGCTTTCTGCCAAAGAACAACCGGCCAGCATGTCGGGAATCAAGACACGCTTCTGCGGACTCATGATCTTGGCTGACTCACCCATGAAATGAACACCGGAAAACACGATCGTTGAGGATTTCACCTTAATCGCGTCCCGTGCCAGCTTCAGGCTGTCGCCGGTGAAATCAGCGATGTCCTGGATGTCTCCATCGACGTAGAAGTGAGCCAGGATGCTGGCGTCCTTTTCCTTTTTCAGCTCCTCAATTTCACCCATCAAGTCCAGCGGATCTTCATAGACTTCGTTCGGATCAGGAGTTACGACTGGCGACGACATCGGTTGACCTTAGAGCAATTTATTTTGTGTGTAGACGATGCTGGCTCGTGGGAGTAACGAAACTACTATCGAAGAGCGTTCTTCGCGGCCACAAGTCAGCGTGAAACGCTGTAGCCGGAATCGGCAGGATGAGCATGGGAGTAGATCGAAGATGAATGGCACACCTCCGTCAGCATTATGACGTGATGCGAGCAGTTCGTCGACCAGCTGAGAGGTCCAACAGCCGTCAAAAAGAGCGACGTGTGGCTTTTTGCGTAGCGGGCGTCTCTGTTGAGAGCTTAATCAGCATCATTTTTCCACAGTCATCGCACCGTTGCTGAAAACGGCTGGTGACTCGGGTAATGGCTCGCAAATCCGGATTGGCCAGCGTCAGGTTTCCAAGCTTGTCGAATGCCATCGCCTGCGTTCCGCGTGGGGCTCCCGCAAACGTGTCTGGCTGTTGCTCACGTGTATCCGTGGGCTTCAGCAACACGGCTTTACCGGTGGTATCTTCGCACAAGGCGACCAAAAACCCGCCCGGGTGGTACGTAAGGCGAGTTGCCGTTGCCGGCACGTAACCGATAGTTTCTGAGCTACCGCCGACGCCCACCGACACCACTTTGCCGCTCTTCAGCAGCACGCTGATCGTGGCCCCCATCGCGTTGACGGTCAGATCTTTGGTTGGTTCGGAGACAGTGGTGATGGGCACTCTTTGGCCCTCAGCCGTGATTCTGAAGACTTCGCCGGTCCTGCTGTTCGTCGTATACAGACTGCCATCCAGCGGATTCGCCCCCAATCCTGCCGGGACAAAAGGCAGGTAAGCGACGTCGTGCTGAACTCCCGTCCGGGTCATTCGGACAATACGTCCCGAACCCCGACTCGCCAGCAGTACATGAGCCCCCATCTGAGGAGAATCAACGACTCGGTTCAACCCGTCCAGTTCCCGACCAATAAGGCTGGCTTCTCCGGCGGAATCGATTCGGAACAAAACTTTGCCCACTCGGTCAGCAACCAAAGTGTCCCCGAAGTTCGTGAGCGCTACGTCGACGGGATCGACGACTCGAAGCGGAAGCCGCTCAATCACGGGTCTTGAGTGAAGTGTGATGGGGAGGTGCTTATGTCCATGTGTGTCCTGTCCGAACGCAGCGCCGGACATCGCCATGGTGGCAACAATCATCAGCGTTCCCGGCAGAAAACTACAAGACATCCCCGTCCCCATATCAAAACATGCCGCGCTTTGATGTTGATCAAACACGGATTCAGTACGGTCGTCACGACGATGGCCGCAACGAACGCACCATTATCGCCCCAGGACCACGTTTCGTCAACGATTCATTATAGAAACGGGCTTTCCGCGGACTGTCCGCCGTTTTCTTGTAGTTGATGGACCAGACACAGGCAACGATCTCCGCAAACCATTTGGACCAAAGGCTTTATGTTATCCCATATTTCCCGGGAAATATGTTATTGTCGCAATGCCTATTTCCAGTCAAACCCCACCGGGGACCATGGACGATTTCCGGTACGCGCGACTACGAGCGGGATTTGACACGCCGAGGTTGATAAACTGCACGCAACCCGCCAAACAATTCTCGCCATGATGATTTCCCGCAACAAACCCTATCGTGGTGAAAAACCAGACGACGCTTTTCGTTGGACCCCCACATGAGCTTGATGAGAATAGCCTCACTTCTGGTTCTCGCGATGGTTTCCAGCACAGTTGCTGAGGATTCAAAATTCAACGCATCCGACTTCGAGTACTTCGAAAAGAACATTCGGCCATTGCTCAGCAGGCGGTGTTACTCGTGCCATTCCGGCAAAGCAAAGACTGTGCACGGCAGTCTGCGTCTGGATACGCTCACGGACCTGAAACGTGGCGGCGACAGCGGCCCCGCCCTTGTTCCCGGAGACGCCAGTAAGAGTCTGCTGATTGAGACGTTGCACTACGACGGCGACATTCAAATGCCGCCCAAAGGAAAACTACCGGAAACAGAGATCGCGGCCCTGACCGAATGGGTCAAACGCGGCGCTCCGTTTCCGCCTGAAAGGGAAACATCAGATCGTCCGGACGGGGAAATCGATTTTCAGGCGGGTCGCCGGTTCTGGTCATTTCAACCGGTGGCACAGCAAACGCTACCAATCGTGAATGACACTTTGTGGCCCCGCCAACGGATCGATTATTTTCTGCTGGAGATGATGGAGCAAGACAATCTGCACCCGTCAGACGTGGCCGATCGCAGAACGTTGCTGCGTCGTCTTTCGTTTGACCTGACGGGGTTGCCGCCTACGCCTGAAGAGCTGGACCGTTTTCTGAACGACGAGAGTGAGCACGCCTACGAAACCCAGGTCGATCGGCTGCTGCAGTCGCCGCATTTTGGCGAACGCTGGGGACGATTGTGGCTCGACTTTGCCCGTTACACTGACACGACCGCGAAGTGGCTGTATTCAACCGGCCAGGCACATCTCTACCGTGACTGGGTTGTTCAGGCATTCAATGATGACATGCCGTACGACGACTTCGTTCGTCGTCAATTGGCGACAGACATGATGAAGGACACCAGCCCGGCGGATGTTTCTGCGCTGGGCTTTCTGGGGTTGAGTCCGAACTATTGGAAGGAATTAAAACTTCCGGCAGAGATCATCAAAGTGATCGTGGCCGACGAATGGGAAGAACGCGTCGACGTGGTCTCGCGCACGTTCCTTGGATTGACAGTCGCGTGCGCTCGCTGCCACGACCACAAGTTCGATCCCATCGGCACGAAGGACTATTACGCCATGGCGGGCGTCTTTGCCAGCTGTCGTATCTCTGAGCGCCCGACGATTACTGAACAGCTTTATATGCCCGTCAAGGCGGCGCGGGCTGACGTTGAGAAACTGGAAAAACAACTGGCGGCCCTCAGAAAGAAGAAACCCGTACCCGATGATCAGGTAAAGGAAATTGTCAGCAGAATCAGTCAGGTAAAATCGTCGACGCCCCACTATGACGCCCCGATGGCCAGCGCGTTGATCGAGGAGTCGTTATTCGTTGAGCGAGCCGGCAAGCGGGCCGACGAAGGCACAAAGCTGGATTATCGAGGTGAACCTCGCGACCTGAACGTGTTCATTCGAGGCAACCCAAACCGGTTGGGCGAAGTGGTGCCGCGCCGATTTCTGCAGGTCCTTTCGCCGACAGACCCGCAACCGTTTACAAACGGGAGTGGCCGACTGGAACTTGCCGAATCGATCGTCGGCCCGGCGGCGGCACTGACCGCCCGAGTCATTGTCAACCGAATCTGGGCGGCACACTTCGGTCGAGGCCTTGTGGCCACTCCCAGCAATTTCGGTCAACAGGGCGAACCACCCACACACCCGAAACTGCTGGACGATCTGGCCGCACGCTTCATTGCAACCGGTTGGTCATTGAAAACGCTGCATCGTGAAATCGTCTTGTCGGCGGCGTACCGGCAATCCAGCTCGGGAGTGTCGTCTTCGGACTCAGGTAACAAGCTGCTGGCCCGGATGACTCGCCGTCGACTGGATGTAGAGTCCTGGCGCGACGCGATGCTGCAGGCGTCCGGTCAACTGGATCCGACGGTGGGAGGGCCGTCGATTGCTCTGAACGATCCGAAGAATGTCCGACGAACAATTTACGCAACGATCCATCGGCGCGAGATGTCGACCATGTTGTTGACCCACGACTTTCCTGATCCGACGTCGCATAGTCCACAACGCGTCAGCACAACGACCTCACTTCAGGGCCTGTACGCATTGAACGGCCCGTTGCTGGAAAATCAGGCTACAGTCCTGGCAGCGAGACTTGCCGACGAGTTTCCGAATGACGACAGCAAACGCATCGCGCGAGCCTATTCTTTGCTGTATTCCCGCCAGCCGAGGCCGGCGGAACTGGAACTGGGCCTGCAGTATCTGGCAGCCTGCGAAGAAGGCGAACGCCCGGCCACATGGCAGCAGTATGCTCACGTCCTGCTTGTCGCAAACGAATTCCTGTTTGTCGACTGACGAATCCGTGCCGATTGGACGCATTCCGCAATTTGCCGTGAACGCTCATTCATACGATTGCAGGGATTGGTTGATAGTATACACTAGTGGTGATGTGACAAACTGCATATCGCACGTCTTTGTTGCTACCACGGAAGACGTGTTTTGCGCTGGCTTTCCGAGTTTCAGTCATGAGCCGTGCGTCCGAAGTAAATACAGGCCGAGAAACAGATTCGCGCGAAGAGTTTGCGCAACATCTGCGGCACCGGGCCAGGCAGGCGGCTGAAGCATCGGTCCACCACGCATGGCTTGCGCAGCAGTATCTGGATCTTTCGCAGAAGTTCGATCAACTGGCGGAACAGTCAGCTTCTACTGATATCGCCCAGCTTCGGCAGGCAGTTGCGTCGCTGGACAATTGCATACCGAATCAACCGGAGTCTTCATCCAATCTGAACACTGGGCGCTCTGGCGACGCAGATGCGGTGTCAATTGCAGCCGCGGCTCCGGAACTGCGATCTGCGTCCGGCGCGAACCTGCCCTTCCCTGCTGGCCCCGAACCGCGTGACGCAAAGCCGCAGCAGGATTCAACCACAGGGGCGGCGTCTAAGAAACCTCGGCAACGCCACGTTACGACACGTCGGTTTGTGGAACGCGTTCGGTCCGTGAAGCCTGCCGCGTCAAGACGGGTCAGAGTGAAGGCAAAGAAGTCCGACCTGAAGCCGAAACAAAGAACGGCTGCGGAAGAGCTAACAAAAGGCAGCAGCTCGATTATCACAAGTCTCGGACTCTTCGCGATCAGTGTGTTTTTATTGCACACCATCACGTGGCAGCTGGAGGACGTCGTTCCGTTGAATCCACTGATCGCAGCATTCACGTCGGATGCGAAACCCGTCGAAGAAGCTCAGCCTGTCGAACCACCGGAAGAAGAGCAGGGCGATCAGACAGAACAGGAAGTCGAAGAGCCCGTTGAGAAACCGGAAGAAGAACCGGCCGAGCCTGAACCGGAAAAAGAATCAGCGGAAGAAGCCGAACCAGCGGAGCTGGAATCGGTCAGCGACGTTGAAATGCCTGAGGCTCCGGCACCGGTTGCTGACATTGAATCGTCGACAGCCGTGGCAACAGCGTCCATCAACAACCGCAGCGATGACGGTCGCAAGGTCATGCTGCAGAAGTATGGCGGATCCCAGGCCAGCGAATCGGCCGTGCACATGGGCCTGGAATGGCTGGCATCGGTACAACATCCTCAGGGCTGGTGGGATTTTGGCAATGTCGGGCCATCGGAGAACGCGGGCACCATCAATAATCCGATTGGCGGAACCGCATATGCCCTGTTGCCATTCCTGGCCGCCGGACAGACTCATCGTGAAGGTGACTACCAGAAAGTCGTCGCAGCGGGTCTGACTTATCTGACCAGCATCGGTGTCGGCGCTCGTGCAGGTTACGACCTGCGCGGGATGGTTAACAAGCAGAGCAACGACAAGGCCCCCAACGAAGCCTACTACGCTCACGGTGCCGCCACGCTGGCGCTGTGCGAAGCCTACGGCATGACGAAGGATCGCCGTCTGAAAAACGCGGCGGAAGGGGCCGTGCGATTCATCGTGAATTCACAGGATCCCAGAGGTGGGGGCTGGCGATACAACCCGCAGGAACCCGGCTCCACATCGGTCACAGTCGTTCAGGTAATGGCGTTGATGGCGGGAAAGAAGGCCGGCATTGATGTCCCGGACAGCGTTTTCAAAGGAGTCATGCATTATCTCGACAGCGTGCAGGTCGACGGCGCAGGTCGCTATGGTTATGAAATTCAAAAGAAACAGTACACCGGAGCCAGAACGGCCATGGCATTACTGTGCCGAATGTATCTGGGTTGGGGCCGCGACGACGGC
This sequence comes from Fuerstiella sp., assembly GCA_029941865.1. Lineage (GTDB taxonomy): Bacteria > Planctomycetota > Planctomycetia > Planctomycetales > Planctomycetaceae > Fuerstiella. Next base: position 15,167 of record JAPYTO010000126.1, read on the forward strand.
GATATGCGGGCGGGCGTCGCCTTGCTGGACAAGGCCGGCCCGTACGAGAATCTTTACAGTTTATATTTTGCGACTCAGGCGATGAAAAACTGGGGAGGCGACGAATGGGTCCGCTGGAATGTTCGTTTGCGTGATGACTTGATTGCCCGCCAGGAAACGGTGGGTCCCGCCAAAGGCAGCTGGAAACCTCGCACCGGAGCGATCCACGCCAAACAGGGTGGTCGCCTGCTGACAACGGCCCTTGCCACGCTGACGCTTGAGGTTTACTACCGCTACAAACCGTTGCTGCCGGAAGCCGAAGTGGCGAAGTCACAATAGTCTTCGGCCTGGGATGGCACTGGCTGCTTGCAACCAGTGCTGCGGAGCAGCAGGAGGCCTGCAGTGCTCTCGAACGACGGATTGCCAGAAGACCGTTCAATCACAACCTCCTGTGCCTGCGGCACCCAAAGGTTGCGAGCAACCTGGGCTACCCAATAGCATCGGGTCGCCCTGTTGCTTGCAACAAGGGTTGCGCAGCAACAAGAGGCAGAACAACTCAGCTGCGAGTTGTGGCCACAGCGGTCTTCGACGGACTGGTGAACCGCCGGAGGCGAACTGAGCCTGCGAAGGAAGCCCTGGTGTCGTGTCAACGAACGGAACTCTTTATACTTCGATTCAATGGACCGTTCACTCGATCAGTCTGGCACGATGAGCAGCGGTCGCGTCAATGAGCTGTTCGCGATTCTTAAACGGAACATACGCCGCTCGCATCACGAAACCGTACGCCTTGCCGATCTGCGGTTTTGGAATGAACCATTGAAAATCCCACGCCGGGTTGGCGCTGCCACCTCCGGTTGGTGACTGAGCCAGCCAGATGTTGTCCTGCGGTCGAAACATCTGGACGAAAGCCATGCCATGGCTGACGCCGTAATACCAGGATTCGGTGTACTCAAAATCGGACGGATGATTGACCAGCGTCAACGGAAAGTCGTCGTCCACGGGTGGCAGCGTCGCGACGCCCATTGGCCGGTGAGTGCTGTCGGTGCCATGTTTCGGCGTGACACCCTTGATCCAGCGGGACGCTTTGTCGGATCCGGCAGTTCGCCCTTTGAAAAAGATGGCTCGCTCTTCGGGGGCGTGAATGTAGCTGGCCCAGAACAACCCGATGTAATCGTGCCGGTAGTCATTGGCTCGTGGAATGCACTCAAACGTGTATTCAATCGTGCCGTCTTCCTGCAATTGATAGCGGCCGCAACTTTCCAGCATCCAGTTTCCTGTGGGTGGCTGGTAAACCTCAACCGTGTTGTCGTCGATGATGCGCAACTGCATCGGAAATCGGCGTGGTTCAAATTTCTCGACCAGTCCTTGTTTCGTGCCGTCGTGAATGTGTTCGAAGTTGAGTCCGGCGATAGACGGGACGAACAGGTTTTCACGACGTTTGGTGTGTGTCAGCGATGCGACGCCGTTGTATCCGGCACGATGTTTGGGCAACTCCGGAATGTCAATCGCTGCGTTATCTACGATGATCGCCTGGACATCGCCACGTTCCAGAATGACGTAGTGCTCGCCAGGAGTGCGGTACTGTACGTCGGGATTTGTCAGGCTGGTTCGATTGACGATATCGTCGGCCTGAACTCCGGCCATCAGCACAGTGAATAGTGCGGCAGTGAACGTCTTCATCTGTTTCAGCTTTCCTGCAATTCGGGACATCTGGCGGTTCGCGTGCATAAATCGCAGCGTAACACCCATCACGGGGACTTTCGAGCAGTCCGTGAGAATGCAGTAATCGGTATTTGCTGTCGTGACGAGTTCACATCACAATGCGGCTCGGTACAGGAGTTAATATTTTCGCTTCGTGGAGTGTGCAATGCGTTTGTTTGGTTTGGCTTTGGTAATGGCAGTGGCGACCGAAGGACTTGCTCAGGACGTGCTTGTCGAAGCGGAAAGTTTTGCATCTCACGGCGGCTGGAAGCTGGACACTCAGTTCATCGACGAAATGGGTTCGCCCTACCTGTTGGCTCATGGCCTTGGTCGTCCGCTGAACGACGCAACGACCATGGTCGAATTCCCGGAGACCGGCACGTACAAGGTCTTCGTGCGAACCAAAGACTGGGTCGCTCGCTGGAATGCAACCGGACAGCCGGGCCGATTTCAATTGCTGGTTGACGACAAGCCGTTGCAGGAAACCTTCGGCACTCAGGGAGCTGAATGGTTCTGGCACGATGGCGGTCAGGTCGAGATCTCATCGAAGTCCGTGAAAATCGCTCTGCACGACCTGACCGGTTTCGATGGCCGCTGCGACGCAATTTATTTCACCAAATCGGGAAACGTACCGCCGAACGAATCCGGCATCCTGTCGGAATGGCGACGTGCGCAGCTGGGTCTTGACGCTGAGCCAACGCAAAAGGGACCGTACGATCTGGTGGTGATCGGTGGCGGCTACGCGGGCATGGGCGCCGCGATATCAGGGGCTCGGATGGGCTGCCGCGTCGCGTTGATTCAGAACCGACCGGTCCTGGGCGGCAACGGCAGCAGCGAAGTTCGTGTCTGGGCGAAGGGAAATATCCGCCGCGGCAAATTTCCTCGCATCGGTGAAATCATCGAAGAGTTTTGTGATCACGCCGCCAAGTCACCGGGCACGAAGGAAGAGTTCGGCGATGATTTGAAAGAGCAGATCATTCGCGCCGAAGGCAACATCGATTTGTTCCTGAATCACCATGCCTATGCCGCGAAGCAGGAAGGCAATCGGTTGAAATCAGTGACAGCGTTCGACACGCGAACCAGCGAACATTTCGAATTCACCGGCACACTGTTCAGTGACTGCACGGGCCACGGAACCATCGGCGAACTGGCTGACGCAGACCTGGAGATGGAAGACACAGGCCGCATGGGCATGAGCAACATGTGGGCGTGGGGAGAAGTTGAACAGGAAACGACGTATCCCGATACGTCGTGGGCTCTGGACCTGGACATGAAGGACTTTCCGTATCCGCGCGATCATCATGGGCAGTGGTTCTGGGAGAGTGGGTTCGACAAAGACCCCTTAAGCGACGCCGAAGGAATTCGTGATCACAATCTGCGAGCGGTCTACGGTGCTTTCAACGCGATGAAGAATCGCGACGGTGCGGACAAACACAGGAATGCCATCCTGACGTGGGTGGCGTATATCGGCGGCCCTCGCGAATCGCGGCGGCTGATGGGAGACGTCGTGCTGAATCAGGACGACATCGTTTCCAAACGGCAGTTTCCGGATGGCTGCGTGCCCAGCACATGGTCGATCGACCTGCACTACCCCAAGAAACAGTACGCCGAAAAGTTTCCCGACAATCCGTTCATTTCGATTGCTGTGCATGGCAAGGGTGTTGACCGCAGCTACGGTTACCCGGTGCCGTACCGATGTTTCTACAGTCGCAACATCGAGAATCTGTTCATGGCAGGGCGCAATATCAGCGTGACTCATCAGGCGCTGGGAACGACGCGAGTGATGAAGACCTGCGGCATGATGGGCGAAGTCGTTGGCCGCGCCGCCAGCATCTGCATTCTGCACGAATGCGACCCTCGCCACGTATACGATCGTTACCTGGAAGAGCTGATCGATCTGTTGCATCTGCCTGGCAAGGCTCGGCGCAAGACAGTTTACGACACGATCGACATCCCGGACGACGCCATGGAACTGGCCAGTGCGAAAGGCCCGATGCCCGGATTAAATCCGAAGAAAATGGAGGGGCTGGTGATCGACGACACATCGGCCGAAATTAAAGGGGAATGGGGTTCCGGTGCCGGACTGAAAGGATTTGTGGGCTACGGCTATCTTTATTCCGGCAGGAAGGACGCCTCCATCACCTTTCGGTTCAAGGCGCCGGCTGACGGCAAACATGAAATCCGAGTAGCCTATGCGAATCACGAAAACCGAGGTTCAACAGTACCCGTGTCGGTTTCTGTCTCCGGAACGGTGAAGACTCAGCGGATCAACATGAAAAAGCCGGCACCTCTGAAAAACGGCTTCATTTCGCTGGGAATCTTTGATCTGAAGCAGGGCGAAGAGGGTTATGTGGAAATCAGAGCGGACGGAGCAGGCGGAAATGCTCATGCAGACGCGATACAGATCGTTACTGTAGAATAATCGCGACTGATTCATAAATGGACCCGCTGGCCGGGAGCCCAGAAGTGACACAGGAAGAAAAGTACGGCTGTCTGTTTCTCCGCACGCTGCAGAAGCTCACCAGTCTGACAATATTCGATTACCACACGACGCACGACGTGCGAACTCTGGACCAGCAGCAACTCGCTCGGCGGTTGCAGAAACACAGTTACGAGTTCTTTCGAATCGTTCGCGACAATCCAGCACCCGTTGCGGCGAAGTTATTACGTCGGCAGTTGCAACAGCTGCGGACAGCACTCGTGCCCCCAGCGTCTCGATCGGTGTCAGGCCGGCAGAACGAAACTGATCTGCCGTCAGACCAGCCCACGACGTCTGATGGTGAGACCTACGGAAGTCTCTTTATCACCAGACTGCGGGAACTCACCCGCATGACGTCGTTCAATTATCGCGACCTGCAGGAAATCCGATGTCTGAATCAGGAGCAGTTTGCCCGGCGAATGCAGAAGAAGAGTTACGCCCTGTATCAGTTGATCTCCGAAAACACGGCCGAAGCCGCTGCTGAGATCATCTGGGAGCAGCAACAAAAACAAAGAAAGCAACAACAAACAGCCTGGGCATGGATGGTGGCACCTGTCTCGCAGAATTGCTCGTGATGATTGTCAAAGTGTGATCGTTTTTCACGCGGAATCGTCCGCGATCCTGAAAAATCGATCTCCATCGCGAACCACTCGGTCTGCGCCGTGTCTCGACGGTTATCCGTGTCCGGCAGTCAGCCTCCCGTCCGAAATGTGGCGGCCTCCTGAACTGCTGACATGCATGCCGCGAGCCAACGAACGGCCTGCGAGGTCAGGCACTCCTGCTTTGTCAGTCATAGATTGAGGGGTTCTGTGCCGCTGACTCTGTCAGCGTTTTCACGAGCCTCAAGGCACGTGGCACACATCAATGCAGGGCTGACACCGCTGTTGTACTCGCCATGTCGAGACGACGGAGTCATCCGATTCTCGCGGAGCAAAGCCTTCGACGTGGGGCCCTGCCAATCGTGACACATGAGTTGTTTGTCACGCGACTTCACTTTGGGCAACGACGCTGAACCGATATAACAATTCGGAATCTGCGCTGCTCATCACCAATCAAGACGCATTCCGTGCGCACCGTTGCCTGTGGCAGCGGTCAGAAAAAAGGAAACACATTGAGCAAGTTAGAAGATCAA
>JAPYTO010000127.1 GCA_029941865.1 Fuerstiella sp.
AGAATGGCTACACGGCCGTCATGAGTCATCGATCGGGCGAAACCGAAGACAACACCATTGCCGATCTGGCTGTGGCTCTTCGAACCGGTCAGATCAAGACAGGTTCGGCCAGCCGAACAGATCGTATCTGCAAGTACAACCAGCTGTTGAGAATCGAAGAGATCCTCGGCGACACCGCCGTCTTCGGCGGCACGATTTCGTAGAGCACGCTTCACCGAAGTGTGGCGACTTCCACCACCGTGCAACTGTGAAATTGCTCGCCGGAACCGCTGCACGTCCGTGCGACACGTACTGGCGGCGTTTTCAACACTGGTGTGGCGATTCTTCCGCTGCTATTGGGATTGGAACAGACCAGGAAGCCTGATCATCTTCAAGAGCACCTAAGCAGGGTCATTTGACCCTGCTTTTTTATTGGCTTCGTGCATTTTTCGGTTCAGGATAGAGACGCAGCGTGAGTCTTCTTTGACGTGTCGTCGACTACGCCTGCGTGCGTGGCACGGCTGTGAATCAGGACGGTTATCTTCCGGAAGGATTTGCCGTACCCAACGTGTTCTCGCAGGTGGAATTACTGAATTCCGTCTACGGCACGGGCACGCCCGTCGGTGATCCCATTGAAAGTCTGGCGCTTGGTGCCGTGGTGGGGCGCGATCGGGAACCAGGGCAGCGTTGCCTGATCGGTTCGGTGAAAACGAACCTGGGACATCTGGAAGGCGCTTCAGGTATTGCGGGCTTCATCAAAGGGGTGCTGACGGCTCATCACGGCATCGTCGCGCCAAATCTGCATTTCCACACCCCGAATCCCGAGATCGACTGGGACAACCTTAATCTGGAAGTGCCCACGCAACCCACGCCGTTGGAGTGCGGCGACCGTCCATGTCTTGTGGGCGTCAACCGGTGACGGACACGATCATGTTGGCGCGCGCGCTGCTGACCTCGCTGAGTGCAGCACATGGCCACGAAGTGCTGCACCGTGATGTCAAACCTGCGAATGTGATTGTGAATGAAGGAACGCCCCTGCGCAAGGCCACGCTCATCGATTTCGGCCTGGCACGCACCAACCGCCTGGACGCAAGTACTCGGAATCAATGGGTCGGTACCGCACAGTATCTGTCGCCCGAAGGAGCGGGTCTCCTGGACCAGGAGGTCACGGAGTGCAGCGACTTGTACTCTGTGGGAATTGTGCTCTTTGAGTGCCTTGCTGGTCGACCTCCGTTTCAAGGAGCAAGCGTCGGCGAAGTCCTGCGGCAGCACATGACGGCGCCGGTCAGGATCGCGATGATCGCGATCGTCTTTCCGAGCGTGGCTGGCTCTGCAAAGAAGCAACGGGGAACTCATGCGAGTCGGCGCCCGTCTGTTGGCTTGCTGCGGCCTCGGAGCAACCGAGATTGAGATTCAGTCGCAATATATCAGGAGCCGGACACAGGGCTTGCAAGGCAGAACTCGATGCTTCTCACTTTGTTTTGAAAAACTTAGCCTAAGCTAAATTCCAGTCCCGCAGAAAATTCGACTCACCGAATAACGGTTCACAGCAGGATCGTCTTCGAAGATGAGGGGTGCCGGCAGCGTCTACGGGCAACGAAGAACGGAAGGTCGTGCTCAACATGCAGATCACTTGTGCTTTGGAAACACGCGATTCGGACCACAAGTCGCAAAATCGGTGGTATCTGCCGGAAGCAGAAAGCCGATAATAATTGGGGGATACTGGGCGTTGTTGCCTGCCTGTTGTTGCGCGATTGCAGCAACCGCCCTCACCGCTCGTTCCTCGCGACCCTCCCGGAGCAGGAGCGTGAATAGACTTGTGTAGTGCGTCTTGCCACCGACACAGGGTTGGTGCAGGAGCCTGATCTGGAGTGCCGGTGCCCATAACCGGTAGTAGTGGAATGTGACGATGAATAGTCCACAGCTTCAACAAACAACGGATGCGTCGCCGACGTGGATTGTTTCGCTGTGCTTTTGGTTGACGCTGACGTTCGCTGCCTGCGTTTACGCCGTAGTCGCACTGTCCCCAAAATTTTCAGTTTGGAATCAGGTACGACACGAATACCGTGGCAACAACCAACAGCTGATCGCGCTGGAGCAGGACGTTGATTACCTGGAACGGGTCGAAGAAGCGCTAAGGACGGACCCCGAGTTTGTCCAACGTCTTGCTGGTGCATCTCGACAGAACAATGATGAGACTTCGGAATTGATCCCCGTCAGCGGCGAGCTGTTATTCGGCTATGTTGACCCGGCTGAGAACGCGTCGCAGAATCTGTCACAGCCGCCGCCTTATCACAGTGCGATCAGAACACTTGCCAGCCACAGGACGTTACGAATCTCGCTGCTTTCGTTTGCTGCGCTGTTAACAGTTTTTGCGTTTACTTTTCTAAACGACGCGGGAGCCGGTTTCGTGCATACGACAGGACGACTTGTCAAAGCTGCGGCGGTGATCCCGATCGCTCGGTATTTTTCGTCCGCTGAAGTTGACGCCAGTGATAAAAACGAGAGCATGCAGGTTGTGCGCAGCCGTTCGCAGTCGCAGGTGGATTAATCTGAAGCCAGCGATGTGTCAGGTTCAGGCATCACAACACGCCTGAATCCTGCGGCAGCAAACGGCCGTCACGTGAACCATCCCCTGTTCCGTCCCCTCCAGCTTGCCATCCATGACTCGTCTTTTCAATCTGCTGATTGCAAGACCGAAGACGGCACTGGTTGTGGTATTTTTCCTGGCGGCCATCGTCGCGTCCGGCGGGCTGCGACTGCGAGTGGATTTTTCACCGGAACAGGTCTACGTCGGCAACAACAGTGCCGTTGAATTCTGCGAGGCTCACAAGAAACTGTTTCGCTTTGAAGACAGTATTGTCCTTGTTTTGTTGGAAGCCACGGATAATCGTTCGCTGTTACGGGAAGACAGCCTGCAGTGGATGAAGCAGTTCGCGGAACGCACCCGACCCATCGACGGAGTGCGCGACGTCACCTCGATTATTACACTTAAACGACCACGACGGCGGGGTCAGGAAATCAGTTGGCTGCCGCTGTTCGCTGAAGATCAGTATGCCAACTCTGAACATCTGCAGGAACGGATCAGGCGGCTTCCCTTGCTGAACGACATGCTGATCAGCAACGACCAGCAATTGCTGATGACGCTGGTAGACCTTGATCCCGACGACCGCACCATCGCGACGGCGACTGAACGAGTCAGCGGCATCGAACAGGTTCTGGCAGAGACAGCACTCCCACCGGGGACGCGGACATTCGTTTCCGGTGTTCCGTCGATCCGCGTCGACGTCATTCGCAGCATCATCAAGGACCAGATCAGGATGGTCCCGCTGTGCAGCGCTCTGTTTCTGATTGTTTCGCTGTTGATGTTTCGCAGTCCGTTAATCACCGGCCTGTCGCTGTTTTCCGTGTTGACGGCGGTGGCCCTGACGATGGGCCTGATGGGTTGGTGCGGCGTGACGTTTTCCATCATGAGCAACATAATCCCGACTCTGATCCTGATCATCGGAGCGGCGAACAACGTGCACATTCTCAGTCGATTCCAGGTCGAAGTCAGAGCTTTTCGGAGAGGCTTCCCGCCCACTTTGGGACAACCTGCGGGTTCCGAACTTCAGCTTGAGTCTGCCGGCGGGGCGTCTCGCCTTCAGCAGAGCGGCGGGGAGATTGCCACATGTGCCCGCACCACGATGCGTGAAATGAGCCGCACCTGTTTCCTGACACTGTTAACGACGGGGGTCGGTTTCGGCAGTCTGCTGATTGCTCAGGCAGACGTGTTGAAATCTCTTGCCATTCAAGCTGCGGTCGGAATGGCCTGTTGCTACGTCAGTTTGATCCTGGTGGTGCCGCCAATGTTGATTCTGTGCGGGCGAAGACTGTGCCCGCTGCCGGACGGGAATGGCGCTGATGATGCCACAGTCGGCGATGCGGATTTGCTGCAAGTGACCAAGGGAAATGGTCATGCGGCGACTTCCCGGCTGAGAAAGGTCTGGCGTGTTCTGGGGCACTGGATTTCAGTTTATTCCGTACCGATTGTCGCTCTGCATCTGCTGGCTGCGGGCTGGACGCTGTGGAGTTGCCGTAACATCCCCATCAATTCCTACGTCTTTGAAACTTATGATGACGATCACCCCACGATGGAAGTCGTGCGGACAATGGACGAACGGATGTCCGGATTGATTTCCCTGGAAATCCAGCTGCGGGCCGACCACCGCGATCGATTCTTTGACGCAGACGTTGCTGCCGCGTTGCTCACGATGCGGGAATCGATTCCACGGGACGATACCGTCACGTTTTACCGCGACTACATCGAATTCCTTGCCGTCTTTGACAACAACCGCACACTAACCCGCGACCCCGCGCGGGCGGCGGCATCTTTGCGCCGAGTGCGCATTGCGTTGAAACAGTTGGACACGCCAAAAACAACGTCGGCATTTCTGGGCACAGACGAGCCGGTTGCTCGAGTCATGATGAGGATCAAAGATGTTGGCAGCACGGGAATGAAGGAACTGTTCAGAAACGTGGAAAACGTATTGCGGTCGGAACTTCCCTCCGACATTCAGTTCACCCTGACCGGTGACGCCTATCTGCACGCGGTGTGTATGGACGTCTTTGTGCGTGACCTGTTCTATTCGCTGCTGGCCGCTTCGGGAATCATCTTTCTGTTGATCTCGCTGCTGTTTCGTTCACTGCGGATCGGTTTGATCTCGGCGGTTCCCAACATGTTTCCGCTGGTGATGACGCTGGGCTATATGCATCTGCGAGGGTATGAACTGACAGCAGGAAATGTGATCGTGTTCGCGATCAGCCTTGGCATTGCCGTGGACGACACCATCCATTTTCTGGCTCGCTACCGTGACGAACGCAAGTCCATGAGCTCGGAACATGCGATTCAGGAGGCGCTTTCATCGAGTGGCCGGGCCATCATTCTGACCAGCGTGCTGGTGGTGAGTGGCCTGAGTATTCTGGTTTTTTCCGACTTCGTCCCCACGCGACGTTTTGCCGAGCTGACAGCCATCACGATGTGTGCGGCCCTGCCTGGTGACGTGATCCTATTGCCGGCGCTGCTGAAGCTGTTCGGCGGCAGAAGCGGCAATCTGAGCACCGATGTGGGGAACACCGAAAAGATTAACCCTCGGGACAACTGACAATACCTCCGCGGACTGCCATGCCCTGGCGTGGAGAGCTCCGGAAGAACAATCGGAGAGTCAGAATCCAGTGCCAGGTTACACAGGAGATACTACGAATGCTTAAGCCACTCGACGATGTGGAAAACACGATTGCATTGATCGCGGCAGTTTTGGGTACGCCGGAACCAGAAGTCAGAAAACGACTTATCGCCGAAGCGGCCGAGATTGGAACGAATGTCCACAGCAGCATGAAGACACTCGAAATACCGATGTATGTCACTTCGGAAAAGCTGGACACCTTCTATAGAGAATCAGACGCTTTTCTGTACGAGACAACGGTGTGGAATTGCTGCGCCGCGAAACAACGGATGCGAGAGTTCGTTTCCTCACGCTTGAAGCACTTCCGAAAGAATGACGCCGAAGTCTTCTGTTTCGGCGACGGTCTCGGATTTGACAGCACCGACCTGTCACGACAGGGGCACCGTGTCCGATATTTTGAACCGTCGCTGCGATGCCAGGAGTACGCCAGCCAGGTTTTTCGTGACAACGGTGTTGAGGTCACCCGGCTACAGAGCCTGGACGATATTGCGCCACAGTCACTTGACGCAGTTGTCTGCCTCGATGTCCTGGAACACGTCCCTCAGCCACAGACTCTGGTCACGCGGTTTCATGAGTGGTTGAAGCCGGACGGCCTGCTGTTTGTCCATGCTCCGTTCTGGTGCATTCACTGGACCAGATCGACTCACTTGAAGGAAAACCGGCATTTGAGCGGCGATTTGCGGCGAATGTATAATGCGAATGGATTCGACGCAGTGGATGCTTCCGTGTTCTGGGATCCGATCCTTCTCCAGAAGTCAGATCATAAACCGGCATTCAAGGCATCTGCTGCTGCAGCCATGAGAATCAGGCTGGGGCAGTTTCTTCTGACGCTTGGCCGCTGGGACGGGTCGGTTCATACATGGATTGCTCGAAAAACTGCCTGCGCCCCGAAGCATTGGGTAAAAGCCCTGCGGGCCGGTGATGATGCGTCGTGAACGATGTGAGAGGCCGAAGAACGGCCACCGATATTGCGTAGCCGTGTGACGGCATGCATCCAGCAACGGATTTTGCTCATAAACGACCGCTTCGCACTCTGCAGGAAACAATCAAAACGTCTCATAACGAATGCAGCGCCTCTGTTTCCGCAACGTACGGAGCATAGTTTGTTCGCGTGATATCCGTTCCGGATCGAATCTTGTAACGGATACCACGCCATGTCACATCGGTACATGTATATGCTCGGACGAGAGCAACCAAATGGATGAGTTGTGCAAAGGGAGCAGCAAGCATCAGCGGCAGACTGCGTCCACCAACTGCTCGATCCTGAAGAAACAACTCCACCTCGCGTTCAGATCGGTATATTAACCAACCGGCCACCATGCCAAATGTCGCCAGAGTGAGAGAACTGATACCGGCAGAAACATGGTCCTGAGATATCAGTGCCAACGGGAGCATCACAGCATTTCCCACCAGAGCGACGCCGGAAAACAACCCAAAGGCCATAACGCGTCGCCACGCGTCATGGTAGTATCGAAGTCCCTGCAGCTGTCGCGTCACAAAGCTGACACACCAGCCGAGCGATGCGGACTCCGGATTGGGCATCGTGCAGGCCGCGACAAACGCCAGACGCCGGCCGCCGAGCAACATTTCGTTCGAGGCCAATGTATCTTCAACAAGGGCCCGTGACCATTTCCGTTCCAGTTCTGCTTCTTCGTAGACGGCTTTGCGAATCGCGAACGCACCTCCCCAGCCAATGTCGAATGCCACCATCTGAAGGACGGCTCCCGAATTCCAGATGTGGCGCACGTAATTGGCGATCGTTGTTGTTGGAGGCGCATACCAACGGATGCCGCACGCAGCTCCGATGGTTTCATTCTGCAATGGAGCAATGAGGTCCTTGAGCCATCTGGCATGGGGAACGGTGTCCGAATCAAGCCATGCAAATGCCTCACAGCGGCTGGAACATCCTTTGATTCCCTGGATCAGTGCGGAATTCTTTAGACTTGATGTGCACTGACAGACGTTCAAAATCTCAATATCGACGTTTTTTGCCTTGGTTTCCCGCAGCAATCTTTCCACGATTGCCAATGCGGGGTCGTTTTCGTGGTCGACAATGATTCGAATCTCATGACTCGGATGATCGAGGGACATGAGGCCCCGAAGGCTGTCCTCCAGAAAAGGATCCGCACCTCGCAACGACATAATGACACCCACATGTGAAGAGTCGTGGCTTTCCTGCGGCATGGGCGCCTTGCGGTACAGGCTGACAAACTGGCTCGCCCACCACACATGCACGGCAAGAACGAGCAGCAGCAGTGCTGCAAGGGACAGGGAAAGGATGAGCATTAATTGAAGCCAGTCCGAAGCGATAACGGCGAATTCTAAGGCAGTTGGGCTTGCCCACGTGTTATCGTAGCCCACCCGGGGCGCCTATTCTTCGATTTTTTGGGTAAGATTAAATCTTGTGGCTATTCGAAAGTACCCTTTCCCGAGGGATTCGGACATAGTACCCTGCCTGTGCACTAGGCCGATCTGTGATGCGGCCTGATACCCTGTTGTTTGTTTGAGGAGGTAACCCAATTAAGCGATCTCGTCCTACTGCGGCTCCACAGCGCGATTTGCCGCGCATGAATGACCGCATCCGCATTACTCCTATTCGTGTCGTAAGTGCTGACGGCGAAATGCTGGGAGAAATGGAAACCGAAAAAGCTCTGGAATTGTCCCAGGGGCAAGGCCTCGACCTTGTCGAAGTCAGCCCTGAGGCGCGGCCGCCCGTTTGCCGCATTATGAATTACGGCAAAGTCATCTACGAGCGGCAGAAGAAGACCAGTGGTCCCAAACAACACAAGACTCAGTTGAAACAACTGAGACTGCGTGCGAAGACCGGACAGCACGATATTGACGTCAAGGTCAACAAAGCACGTGAGTTTCTGGGCCGACGCGACAAGGTGAAAATCAACGTCATGTTTCGTGGCCGCGAAAACGCTCACCACGACCGCGGTCGGGAAATGCTTGATGAAATCGTGAAGTCCCTGGTGGACGTCGCGACGGTGGAACAGTCTCCCAGGATGGAGAGCGGGCGCATGATGTCTGTGCTGCTGACGCCCAACAAGTAATCACGTTTTCTGCGAAGACGTGAAAAACGGCTTCAACTCATCCAGATGCTGGATGGAACGAACGCCGGAATCATCGGTCGGTCCGGGTCGGTGGGGATCAAAGGCAAAGACCTGCATCCCCGCCGCCAATCCGGCATTGATACCGAAACTGCTGTCTTCCACGACAGCACAGTTTTCCGGTGCTACGCCGATTTCGTGCGCAGCTTTCAGAAACAGATCCGGTTCCGGCTTCCAGACCTGGATGTCATAGGCGCTGAAAATACGGTCGTGCGCAAAATACTGGTCCAGTCCGGTCGTTTTCAGACACACGGCGATCTTGTTGTGTGGTGCGTTTGAGGCCACGCAGAACGGCAGGCTGATTGACGCCAGCAGATCGTACGCACCGTCGATCGCCTGCAACTGCTGCTTCAGTACGGCGATCTGTCGTTCCCGGAAGCGTTCCAGAAAATCTTCAGGAAGTGAGTGTTCCAGTCGTTCTTCGATGGTTCGAAAGACGACCGACAGTTCGTTACCGGCAAACTGCTGCAGCGCCTCTTCGTGAGGAATCTCAAGACCAAATTCCGCCACGAATTCAATCAGAACCGTCAGAGACAGCGTTTCACTGTCCACCAGTGTGCCATCACAGTCAAAAATGACGGCTTCTATTTTCGGGGTGTTCATAGTGTCTGTCACTTCTTCGGCCAGCCGGCCAGTTCCGACCACGTACCATCTGTGGTATCGATGAGTCTGGCCAGCACGACACCACAATAGCGTGACTCAGCGACCAGCTTCGCACCAGGCGGTTTTTTTCGCAGATCCGGGGGCAGATCGGCCAGGCGATGATTCAGCAGCACCAGCCCGCGCTGTTTCTCTGGCTGATATTCGAATGGCAACAAACGAATGTTGCGTTTCCTGACGATCGGCACCAGTTGGTGAATGTCGCTCAACTGAAACTGATGGGAAACCGGAGCCACGTAAACTGTTGAGTTCTCCGGTACCTGCATCCAGAAGTCACCGTTCAAACCGTCGGACCAGTAACTGGCTTCCAGCCCCAGCACGTCGACGGCCCCCTGAGTTCCCAGTACCGACAGTGAGTAATCTTCAAGGCAAAACGGTCCCTGAACGGAAAACTGTCGCACTGTGGTGATTAGTGCAACGACGCAGAAACATCGAGCGACGTTCTTTTTCCACCTCGGTGCCGTCGCAGAGTCAGGACCACTGAATTCACGCAGACGACCGGAAATCAGCCGTAACGCGGAAACAAGGCCCCTGGCTGCGATGAATGCGATCAGCGGCATGATCACAACGTACAGCCTCACGCCGTCGTAGACTGGCGTTCCCGGCACGGCAAACACGATCAGTGGCCATAGAACGGATGCCACGGCAAGGGTTTCCACCTTCGTGAACTGCCGAGCACAAACTCGCCATAGTGCAAATAGCATGACGGAAACCGGCAGCGTCGCCAGAGTCATGACAAACGGAAAGTGCCATGGCACGGCTTTGTCAGCAAAACGCTGTCCCAGATACCAGACGTACAATGTCGTCGGTCGATCCGCCGTCGTTTTGACATACTGCAACGTATGACCAAGCGGGTCCAGCCATAACCATGGCCACCCTGCATAGAAGACAACGAGCCCGGTCACGCCCCACAAGGCGAGTGGCCGAATCGCCGACCAGCGAAAGCACCAGATCGCCCAGACGATCACCAGTGGTGGCAGCAGCAGGCCCTGTACCTTTGTCAGCATCAGCAATCCCCACAACAAACCGCTGATCAGACTTTGCCGGTTCGTGGGAGGAGTGTCTTTCGTCCACCATGCGAGCAGCGGCACCAGCGTTGCCAGCCATGCCAGGACAGTTCCCATTTCCTGCGTGGCCAGTCGCGCGTGTCCGATGACTCTGGGCATCAGCAACAGCAATACGGCCGCAGCTATGGCGGTGGCCATGTCGTATCGGCGGCGAACAAATTCCATCAGCAGCAGCACAGTGACAGCCAGGGCAAAGCATGAACCGAGTCTGGCTGCCGGGACGTTGAATGTTGATTTTTCGGCGCCGGGAATTGCCCACGATGTCGCCTGATGAGCCGCTCCCAGGATCACTCGGCCAAGCGGCGGGAAGTCCGGCAGATAGACTGGATCGCCGAAAACTTCTTCGGCCACCGAAGGGGTGAACAGCAAAGGGCCATGATGCAGGAACGCCTCCAGAACGTATATTCCCTGGCCAATATTGAAGGACTCATCCAGAGTCAGCCCAGGGCCCGATGGCAACGACGAATCGATAAGTCCGTGATTGATCCGCGCTGCGGCCAGGAAAAAAGCAACGACGGCAAAGAGCACTGAGATCAATATCGACTTCATGTAAAGATCTCAGTGAACGGGATGCCTGAAAAACGGACGCCGGGGCCGGCGACTTCGTGCAACACTGTCGCAGCCTGTAAGGAATAGCAGCAGATTTGAGCAGTTTACTAATTGACGTGGACGATACTGGCTCATGGGAGTAACGAAACTGCTATTGAAAAGCGTTTTTCGCGGCCACAAGTCAGCGTGAAACGCTGTAGAAACTTCTACGCATTCAGCTTTTCAAATACGCATGTCGATTCATATTTCAGACAAAACAAAGACCAGCGGCGGCAGATTGCATGAATTCTGCCATCCTCCCCTGCTTGATCAGACCACTTTCGAATCCACAACCGGATCTTCTGACGACGACACAGGAGGCACCTTCCCGGGAAACAGGCACAACAAGGCCGGCAGAAATACCAGGTCAGCCACAAGTGCGGCTGCGAGCGTCGTACACCCCATCGCCGCAAAATTCACGTGCGTCGGCAACTGACTGGTCAATACCGTGCCCAGCCCCAGCGTGCAGACAACGGTGGTCATGACCAACGCACTGCCAACGGTCAGGAAGGTGTTTCGGTTTGCCTCTGCCGAAGTTCGGCCGAGCCTTCGTTCTTCTCGATAATGCGTGAGAAAATGAATCGTATCGTCCACGGCGATGCCCAGGCAAATTGCGAATGGATCTTGGTTTTCCAGTCGATTCTTCACCAGCCAGCAGAACCTCGCATTGTTCAATCACAGGCCAGACATCGTTGCGCCCCTTCGATTCGTCCCACGACACCACGACTCGCAGAGACCTGATGCCGTTCATAACTTCGTCGCAGTCACGCATTGTCTGCCACGCTTCTGAGTCGTGGGGAACACGGTCGGTCAGTCGGTCATCCGGAATCAGCCCGGCCGCCACGCGGACGCACAGAATCGTGATCACGATGCCGCAGACCGCAACGGGCATGGCATGCCGCGACGAAAACTCAATCAGTCCCGTACATCGATTCATCAGGCGCGCGACGGGGTCTTTGTCAGAAGCGATATGCATTCTGTCCGACAGCCACGAATTTGCCAGCAGCGGTGTTAACAGAACAACGGAGAAAAACGTCACCACAACGCCGATAACAGAAACGCGGCCAAATCCGGAAATCATGTCCGCACTGGACAACATAAGAGATCCAAAACCAATGGCTGTGGTGATTGAAGTCAGCAGACATGCAGGTCCGATCACCTGAACAGCACGGTAAACCGCATCCCGCTGAGATTCACCGCTGGCTCGCAGCTGGCGAATCCTGACAACAAGGTGCATCCCGTCGGCAAAGCCAACCATCATGATCAACACCGGAAGAATGATCTTTGCCAGTTCGTTTTCAGCCTGACCAATCAGCTGCAGCCACCCCATCGTCCATACGACCGCCACGGTGGGTCCGCTTCCGGCAATAAAAATGGCAGCGGGTCGCTTGAACATCAGCACGGCCAGCAGTCCAACCACTGTATACGCCATCAGTTGAATGCGGTAATGGTCTTCTGCCAATGCTCGATCATGCGCCAAGTGAAGGGCCAGCGGTCCGGTAGCGCGAACACGAATACCCGCCGGCTCAAGGATCTCCGCAGCGCGACTTCGAATGGGACGAATATCGTCATATCCCCGCACGTCGAGCAGCATCATCATCGTTGTGCCGTCCGCAGAGATCAGGCTGCCGGCCGCCAGAGGGTGTTCCAGAATACGCGATCGAGCAGCCGCAAAAGCTTCGCCAGTTCCGTCGGCGTCGGAAAGAATCGGCGTGACGCGTCCGCGGAGCGAGACTTCCGGAATATCACCAAACCAAACGAGTTTGCGTACGAATGGCATTTCGCTGATCGCAGCGGCGGCATCCTGTACAGCCGCCAACTGTTGTGGCCGAAAAAAATCCTCGTGTTCAAGCACAAGAACAAGCGGCGCATTCAGAGTGAAGGTTTCTTCCGCCTTATTCAGCGCCTCGGCAGCTTCAGCCGGCACCCATGACGGCGGAACAGATTCCGCGATACGGCAGCCCCAAAACCCCAGCGCAGGAGGAAGCGAAAGAAGAGCGACAAAGCACCAGCCGATCAGCGGATGGTCTGCAGTAATTCGTGCGATGAAGTTCATACGGA
This sequence comes from Fuerstiella sp., assembly GCA_029941865.1. GTDB lineage: Bacteria > Planctomycetota > Planctomycetia > Planctomycetales > Planctomycetaceae > Fuerstiella. The sequence continues at coordinate 12,694 of JAPYTO010000127.1, forward strand.
CAATGCTGACGCACAACGGAGCCGCCGTTTTACGGTGCCATGGTTGTGGCGAAAGTCACGAGACTCAGGTTTGAACTTACCAATCCCGAATAGACATCCCAATGAACAGAACCGAAGAAAGTACTTATTGTGTGTGTTTCGCCCGGATGCCTGCCGGTGAATCGCATTATTCTGGCGGTCCGGTTGTTGTGTGTAGCTGACAGGGGAGTGTAGTCATAAATGGCGTGAAATTGGAGCGATTGTCGGCGCTGCTCGCATGGCGCGACCCGGCCTTCCTGGTTTTTTGTGGCAAAGATTCTTTGTCGGTGATCGGCGAAGATGGCCACAGGAACCAGGTCGTTGTGTAGGCTGCCAGCCTGCAGGATCCCGTAATGAAGCCCGAGACAGGCAGGCTGGCAGCCCGCACTACGATAATCCACCAGTCCGAAACCACAATCCGTTACCGCACTCCGACACGTTCTGTTTCCGTCGATACTCGCAGCGGGAATCGCAAGGTGGTAGAGTAAAACTCACTGCCGGGTGACGCCGAGCTGGTGCTTCGTCAAATTCGAATTCTGGGGTAGCCGAAGTCGCCAGACTTTGGACGACATAGAGAAGAACCTCAAAACTCTGACGAGTTCGGCTACGGAACAGCCTCAACTCTTAGACTTGACCACGCACGAGTTGGCTATCGTTTGCCAGGCGGGCCTAAGAAATCGATCTCAGATATCTGGAAAGCAACCTGTCTTATGTTTCGCATGATAATTCTCGTGGCAGTGGCTGTTTCGTTCCGGGCTCCGTCTCCAGCCGAAGATACGGCCCGTCCAACCGTTATTCTGACGGACGAAGGTCGTGCCGTGCATTTCTCCGGAATGTTGTTCGATGGCCACAACGATCTGCCGTGGGAACTGCGTAAGAGCGGGAACTCTTCGTTTGATCAGGTGGACATCGCAAAGAATCAGCCGCAACAGCACACAGATATCCCACGATTGAAAGCCGGAGGTGTTAAGGCCCAGTTCTGGTCGGTGTACGTCTCGGCAGACACGATGGTGACAGGCGACGCTCTGTTACAGACGATGCAGCAGATTGACATCGTCGACCAGATGATAAAGCGATACCCGCAGACATTCGAATTCGCTTCATCGGCAGACGAAATCGAACGTATCGTCAAAGCGGGGAAAATCGCGTCCATGATGGGAGTCGAAGGCGGCCACTCGATCGAAGGATCACTGGGCAACCTGCAGCGGCTGTACGATCGTGGTTGTCGATACATGACTCTGACTCATTCAAAGACGCTGTCGTGGGCCGATTCCGCGACCGATGATGCGAAACACGGTGGCCTGACGGACTTCGGAAAAGAAGTCATTCGTGAAATGAACCGGCTGGGCATGCTGGTGGATCTGTCGCACGTGTCGCCGGCAGTGATGCATCAGGCGATTGAAGTCTCATCAGCACCGATCATCTTTTCTCATTCATCGGCGCTGGCGATTAACGACCATCCTCGCAATGTCCCGGACGACGTGCTGCAGCGGATGCCGCAGAACGGTGGTGTCGTCATGGTGAACTTCTTTTCGAAGTTCGTCATCCCGACGGCACTGCGGGAGGAAAACGAAAATGCTCGTGGCACGATTCATGACGTCGTTGATCACATCCACCACATCGCCACGGTTGCGGGCATCGATCATGTCGGTATCGGGTCAGACTTTGACGGAGTCCCCCGGTTGCCTGAGCAGCTGGAAGATGTTTCGACGTACCCACTGATTACTCAGGAACTGCTTAATCGGGGCTATTCGAAAACAGACATCCACAAGATTCTGGGCGGCAACGTGCTGCGAGCCTTGCGCGGTGCTGAACAGGCCGCGAAACACTGAGAGCAAACAGACGCAACTACTTGATTTTGATCTCCGCCACCGGCGAACTGACCAGCACCGTCAGTTTTTTGTCCGGCGCCAGTGAGAAGATCGTGCGAATGTGCGGATCGGCAATCAGCAGGTTCTGGCCGTTGCGGCATAGTCCGACGGGGCGGTCCATCGGTTCGCCAACAACCCACTTTTCTTTTTCACCGTCCGCGGTCACCTTCCAGACACAGTGCTCGTAGTTGTCGGTGACAAAGAATGTGCCGTCATCCATTCGCACGATGTTGTGCGGCAGATTGAACGGATGCCCCTTCACAAATGGTTCAATTTTCCCGTCGGGCGTCACCTTTTGAATCTGGCCATCCTTGCTGGACGTTGACAACACCCACAGATTTCCGTCGGGATCCAGGGTCAAACCACGAGGCGAGTTGATGACCGCAAATTCCTGCGGTTCCTTCAACCCTTCCTTCGGCATCTTCCAGATGCGATGGAGTTCCAGGTCGGCGGTATAGATGGTGCCATCCGGAGCGACCGCCAGTGCCATCGGAATTCCGATCCAGCCGTCAGTCAACGGTTGCGGCGTGCCGTCGTCGTCAAACCGATAGACTTCGCGAGTGGAGGAGTCTCCGGCAAGAAGTTTCCCTTCGTGATCAATTGCCAGACATCTGACAGCGTTCAAAGGAGTGCGAAACTTTTTTGAGCCTTGAAAGTAAATGCTCTTTTTTCCGTCTTCAATTTTCCAGATGCCCGGCATGTTTCGATCAGCGACGTAGACGATGCCGTCAGCTGTTGCCGTGACCGCCAGCGGGTAATCGAATTCTGTGGGCGCGTCCTGTCCGAATGCGGCAGAGGCGGCAACTGTGACAAAAACCGAAGCAAAGTTTTTCACGGCGGATAACTCGATGAATGGAAGTAAGGTGTAATTGTGGGGCAGAAAAGGGGTCAGGCACCAATAGTGCGAAGCACCCGAAGGGCCGTCCCGGCTATTGGTGATCGCCCGCTTTTCTGAAACGCTACGGTTTCCGCAACGCTTCCCGAAATTCGTGCGGTGAATACTCGCGAGTCTGCCAGTCATCAACATACCGTTGGTACTCGGCCGAATCCGGAACCTGGTCGTCTGATGGAAAAGGATACCGAGTCATTGCCCGAAATGGGAACGGTTCGGACGATTGCCCGTAAATTGTGTTCAGATCGGCGTCTTTGTCATAGCCAATGTTCGTCAGTACGAAATCCCGTTTCCAGCCTTTCGGCACGGCATCTGTCGGTGCCGCAAATTCTATGGTCAGCTCGTCTCCTGGTCCCATGACAACCATCTGATCGTCGTGGTCAGTCAGCAGCGGCGTCGACTCTCCGTAGCGAGTAAACCGACCCCCGATCGTTGGCCAGCGCGGGGCTGTGGTTACCGAAGCGTAGTCGTAGCCTTCCGGTGCTCGGCCGTTGCGGAACAATGCGTTGTCGTCGTAAGTGCGACGGCTGAATCCTCGAAAATGCAGGTCCGTAGCCACCATTGGACATGGCTGAGTCACAGTGTCCGCATTTTCTTCGTCGACGGTGAAGAACGCATGATCCCAATACAGCTCCATGCTGGAACGAATGCGGAACCGGTAATCGCTGTCGGAAAAGATGTCGGAAACATCGATGACCATTGCTTTTGTCTTGCCGCTGGGGAATCCGACGAATGGGCGAACAACCTTCCAGCCACCATGTCCGTCGGGCACTTCGATCAACGGACCGACCGGGCCGTCCACAGCGGGGTTTTGTTCGATGCCAAGATTCAGTGATGTATCGGTCGGAAACACCCAGCCCAAAAGAAACAATCGAATGTCGCGTGATGCCCGCGATCCATTCGGCAGGTCACCCAGATCAAACTCCATCACCCATTCATCCGTCAGACCCTGCACGATGCGGCCTTCGAATGCCTGGACATAGTCGCCGTCGGCCGCGGATAAACCTGGCAGCAGATCGTTGCCGCGACCATCGATAATCGACTTCGGACTTCGCGGTTGTTGGACGGTGTGGATCCTGTGAGCCGCCATGTCTGGCGAACCGACTTTCTCGTTGGTAAAGATTTCCACGTCTGCCGGATGATCGATCGCGGTAAGTTGCACCTGATCAAAGTACGCCGTTTCCCACAGTTCTTCGGTCAGCTGCAGGATGTATCGTCCGTCTTTTTCAACCAGCGATTCGCCACGAATCAACAGGTTCTCCCATTCACGCGTCGGTGCAATTTCTCCATTGGCCTGAACCAGACCCAGCGGTGCCGCCCATAGGCAGTCGCTGAAGAATTCAAAGCGTTCACCGGTCCACGTGTAAATGTACGGACACGAACCTTTCAGAATCTGCGGTGCCAGAATGCCGATCCTCGATCGCAATAGGCCACGGACAGTGACGTTCTGAGGAATACCGTCGGTCCAGATGATGCGAATTGCGTCTGCCGATTCTGCTTTGCCCAGGCCCAGATGCAGCTTTGGTTTGTTGATGACTTCTGCGTGATACAACGCCCCTGCTCGAACCTCGATCAATGAACCGATGCCGTGCATGTTGACTCGATTGGACGGAAACTGAGGATCATCGGGAACGGCTCGGGCCACGACGTCAATCCAATTGTTGGCGTTGCCGCCGTCATTCGTCAGCAGGCCCAGAGTACCGTCCGCAGCGGAAACGTAGACGATGTCGAGATCACCGTCGTCATCGATGTCCGCAGCCGTACAGGATAATGCGGTTGCCGGCTGCACGATTTCCGGCAGGATCGACACGGCCAGCGGTTGTTCGGTGCCCTGGCAATTTACAAAATCCACGGCGCCGTTGTTGTCCAGGTCAGCAAACGCCATCCTTTTGCCAAACCAGTCGGCCTGATCTTCGACACTCGGTCCCGCACACCACAGCAAAGTCCTGCCATCAGCATCCGGCCCCACGACATCACAGCACGTCACGGAAAACACGTCGTTCACGACGACCCGGTCCGAATCGACAGGGATCCAGCGAAAACGACCGTGCAGGATGTTTTCCAGGCAGCCTGCCGTTCCGTCGGCAGCAACTCCCACAACATCAATCGCAACATCCTGATTCCAGTCGACCACAGCCAGCGATTGAATTCCGCGTTCCGGCAATGTTGCCGAATGATTCATGTTCTCAAACACGCTGCCATCGATATTCTTCCACAACGTCATCCCTGCGTCCGTCGCGAAAATCAAATCCAGGTCTCCATCGGCTTCCAGGTCTGCGGCGACGATGTCATTAATATCCGGAACAGCTTCTTCCTGCGGCAGAACGTTCAGAGAACGAACTCCGTCTTCACTCAGGACGTTGCGAAACACAATGACGCCCTTGTCGCTCCATGCGACCACGTCCAGGTCCGTGTCATACCAGCGATTCTTTCCTGCCGGATCCGTAACGATCTTCCGGTCGCCGTCCGCATCTCGCAGCAATGACGGATTCTTGATATCGCTGATAGCTTTATCAAAGTCGCGGTCGATATCGACCAGCAGAAACTCGGTGACGCCAAATTCCTGCTGAGGAGATGTCATCAGCAACGTCCATTCTGCGGTCAGGTCCGTTCCACGGGAATAGATTTCGATCGTGCCTTCACGGGCCACGATCAGATCGTCAAAGCCGTCCAGATTCATATCCAGCAATTCAACCTGCGTGACTCCGGTGATTATCGGCAGGCCTTCCGTCGGCACAAAATTCTTTACGACGGTCGGCTGCAAATCAGGAATCGCACCTGCTTCTTTTGCGGCAGCAAGAAATTCTGCGTCAAAGTTCAGCAGCAAATATTCCAATAAGTTCCTGTTGATTCGACGCTGGTCGATTTGTGTGGCCAATTCCGGCAACAACAGGTTGCCGGTCATCATGGCGGGCCCCATCAGTACGGCAGAATTACTGCCGTCGAATTTGGCCAGAGCCATCGTGATCGTTGCCACCAGATCCATACGGCGTTGTTTCTTGATGGATTCGTTCAGCGGGGCGAGCAGCGTTTTGGCGGACTTCAGTGTCTCAGTAATCTGCAATGCCAGTGCCCGGGTTTCTTCATTTTTTGAATTCAGGCTGAGCGCCTGTCGCTGCATCAGTTTTTGCAAAGCGAACAGATTCTGTGGCGCCAGTTCGAATGACTTTTGAAGTGCAATTAACAATTCCGGTGATTCTGCGTAGTCGCGGTGGCCGTCCATGGCCATAGCCAGAGCAAAACGAAAATCTGCCGACTTCGGTTGAGCATCGGCCGCGTCCCGCAACAGTGCAAGACCCTGGGTGATACTCGGCGATTCCGGTGAATCATCGTGGACAAGAAGTTTGCCCATCAGTAAATCCGCCAGTGCAGCGTCGTAACCGTCGGGCGACATCTCACGATTTGCTGTGACAGCATGTCTGGATTTCTCAACAGCCTCGCGATAGGCCTGCACTTTCGCGGGAGAGCCGGATCGCGTGAAGGGAGACTCCCGGTCGATCAACGACAACACTCGCGAGACCGCCAGGTTTCGGCGGGCAAGGCGGTTTTGAGGCAGCAGGTCAGCGAGTTCAGCAAACGTGTTTTCTGCGTCCGGCCATTCCTTGTTTTCCAAATGACCGACACCGCGGCTTCTAAGCGTGATCGCCCTGGCGTATTGCTGTTTCGTCAGGGCCACCGGTTGCGGATCCGTCGTGCCGGGATCAGTAGTGGTACTGGTATCCTGTTGGCCGTTATTGCAGCCGGAAAACCCCAGAACCACGGCCCCTAAGATCAGTCCGGATACAAAGCGTTGTAACATCATTCAGGTTCCAGATTCATTCGACCGAATCGACTCAACGGCATGCAGATCGTCGTCCCGGCAAAGATACCCGCGGAACGGATGGCTGTTATCGCGACAGACTCTAAAACGCATACGTATCGTACCTCTTTCCAGCTCGGACAAAAATCCGCCGGACGCCCGGATTTCGGAGACTTTCCATCGAAAAATGGCTGGCGACGTCCCGTTGAGTCGTGATGTTCTGCTTCTGCTGCGACAGGCGCACAAAAAGACCGCACTGGTTACCAGCACGGCCTTTGGTCTTCTGAGTATTGCAGACGAATTTGCAGCGTTTATTCGACGTCCGGTCGTCGACGTTCGCCGCCGTCTCCGTCACGTTGAGGTCGATCACCGCCCGGTCGATCACCGCGGCCCTGCTGTCCGCCACGTCCCTGGCCCTGCCCGCCGCGGAAACGCTCAAGCATCTTGCGGAATTCGTCCTTGTCGACAAATCCATCCTTGTTGCCATCCAGTCGGTCGAAGCCCTCTTTCATGCGATCCGGAGCTTCCTCTTTGGACAATTTGCCGTCCTTATTGGCGTCCGACTCATTGAACCGAGCCATCATTTGTTCCGGACCAAATCCTCCGCGATCACCACGGGCACCTGGCGGACGGTCACCGTCGCGTGGCGGACGATCGCCATCGCGTGGTGGTCGGTCGCCGTCGCGTGGTGGTCGGTCGCCACCGGGGCGACCCATTGCTCCCATTTCGTCGGCCGTGATTCGGCCGTCCTTGTTGCGATCCATCCGACGCAGGACCACGATGGCCTGGTCGATTTCTTCGGATTCCAGTATGCCATTATGATTTCTGTCCAAAGCCCCCATGACTGGTCCGCCAAACGGAGGACGTCGTCCGTCGCCACCACGAGGAGGTCCACCGCCAGGACGACCGCGTTCACCTCCACGTGTTCGGTCCCCGTCCCGGCCACGCTCACCGTCGCCGGGTCTGTCTCCATCACGTCCACGTTCCCGCTGTCCTCGTTCGCCTCGGCCTTCTTCACGTGGCCGGTCTCTTTCCTGCGCACCGTCGCGTGGCTTGTCACCGTCCTGTTGTGCGACCGCCAGGTCAGTCGTCATTACCGTTGCGGCGCCGA
>JAPYTO010000128.1 GCA_029941865.1 Fuerstiella sp.
AAGGCGTTGTGCATCGCGACATCAAGCCGGAGAACATTCTGATCGACCGCCGCGGGCGAGTCAAAATTGCCGACTTCGGACTGGCCAAACTGCTGGGCAAGCCGGCCGATCTGCCGACTTTGACGAAGACTCACCAGTTGATGGGAACACCGGCCTACATGGCGCCGGAACAGATCGAGGGCCAGCCGGTCATCGATCATCGAGCCGACATCTATTCCCTGGGTGTGGTGTTCTACGAATTACTGACCGGAGAACTTCCGCTGGGGCGTTTTCAACCGCCTTCACAGAAGGCCGATCTTGATGCCCGACTGGACGAAGTTGTCCTGCGGACGCTGGAGAAAGAACCTGACCGACGTTACCAACAGGCCAGTCAGGTCCGCACAGACATGGACGCAATTCGCAGTCCGGCGTCCGCGGCAAATCGCGGAAAACGCTGGGCAGTGGTCCGACCGTTGCTGTATGTGCTGGCCGGTGTTGTGCTGACGCTGGTCTCAACGAGTTCTACACTTTCGCCCGAAGGCATCATGCGCATCGTCTTTCCGGACCGTGTTGAAACCCGACGTCCGGACGACAATGTCCATATTCCGATCGACGTGCCGGTCGCCATGATTGCGGCACCACCCGTTGCTGCAGGTAACTCCGGCGGAATGAGCGAATTCTATGGCGGAGACGTTGCTGGTGAGGGGGCCGATTACGAAAATGCGATGGGTGGATTTGACTATGAAGGATTTGAACCGCCGCAGAATCAAGGGCCGGTTCTGGAGTTTACAGAAGACAGAGTCACACTGAGACCCGACGTTGCTGCACTCGACGCAACGCAGCTTAAGCGGGTCAATCAGATTCTCTCGGAAGTCCACCAGCAGTACCTGCAACTCGAAGCTGACCGTTCCATCGTTACGACACCTGGTGATGGCACTGTGCAGACCGTTGTCTATCGATTTCCGCGGGAATGGCAACGACTGGAAGACGAACTGTGGACGCGGCTGGACGACTCACTGAACGTCGATCAGCAACGTGAACTACGCCGCATTTTGCCCGTGACCAGTGCCCCAAGTGGTGGCGGCATGTCTGGTCTGGGCGGTGGAATGGGGCGGGGTGGTGGTGGTTTCGCCATGATGGGCGGAGGCGGGGCGTCTTTGTATCCATTGCCTGGACTCCTCGGTTGGACACAAAATCGCCCGACAGACGGGAAAGAGGATCGAACGGTTGCAACCGTTGGCGTCCGTCGCGCCGGGAGCTGGTTCAAATGGACCGTCAGCGTCGATGGTGGAGGGTACGACTATCCGACCGCACCGGAACTACCGCCGGAACTCAGGCGTTTCAATCACGAACCAGGACCGTTGGTCACGATCGGCAACGCCAACGCAGCATTTCGTGTGGAAGAATGGGACACGTTATTGCAGTATTTCACGACCCGGTGCCTGATCCGTTGGGCCGCGGATTCCAACGCGCGACTGCAGGCAGCTTCCCTGACAGACGCGACGTTTGGGAACCCCGGAAGTCCTGATGAGCTTGGGGCACTCGTCTTGACAAAAACTCTTATGGCAATGCCCGCGGCCTACCAGCAGCGCATTGGTGGCAGTGACGGCAATCAGACAGGAGGTATATTGATCGATAAGTACGGACGGGAAATCGACATCGATAAACAAACGGAGATTCTTAACCAGTTGGTGTCGTTGGACACTCCCGAGAGAATGATGATTCTGTTCTCATGGTTCAGCATGTTCTCTGTTCTGGACGCGATCGAATTCCCGTTCTGCGATGTTGTCGTTTCTCAGGTCCTGCGATCAGAAGATACGGCGACGGCAGTGTTGCGGCACCGCACGGGCGGCACATCGTCCGTCTCACTCGTCCTGATCGACAATCAATGGAAGATCGACCAGATGGACATCGACTGGAAGTCCATCGGGCTGCCGGACGACGTCACGACGGAATCTGACGATGCTCCGGAACCGACCGTGAAGGAAAGTTCCCCGGACATCCCGGAATCTCCCGACCTGCCTTAGCGGAAGTCAGCGAAGCAGCGTTGTAGGCCGTGACCGAGCGAAGCGCTGTTCCGGCAACTGCGATCCCTGGATCAGACTGCTGGAGCTGCGTCGCTGTGGCTTCCTGATACCGGCCTACCTGCTCGTGTTACCGCCCAACGAAGTTGAGCCGGGTAGCCCAGGTTGCTTGCAACCTTTGGGTGCCGCAGGCACAAGAGGTTTGTGACAGAAGGAACCTCTGTCGATCGATACTGCAGATTCTAACCTCCTGTTGCTGCGCAACACTGGTTGCAAGCAACCGTGCGACCCGAAACGCGGCGTTGTAGGCCGTGACCGAGCGAAGCGCTGTTCCGGCAACTGCGATCCCTGGTTCCAGACTGCCGGAGCGGCGTCGCTGTGGCTCCTTGATACCGTCTACAGCACTGACGTTACCGCACTACGAAGTTGACCATTCTTCCCGGCACGGCGATCACCTTCACCACCGTCTTGTCCTGCAACAGCTTCTGCACGGCCGCGTCGGCTTCCGCAGCGGCCTGAAGGCTGGCCTTGTCCAGGCCATTCGGAACCTGAATCTTAGCTTTCAGCTTGCCGTTGAACTGAATGGGGATTTCGACGGTGTCTTCGACCAGCAGCGCCTCGTCGTACGTAGGCCACGGTTCATACGCCAGTGTCGTCTCGTTACCCAGAACGTTCCACAGTTCTTCTGCGATGTGCGGCGCAAACGGGCTGAGCAGCAGTACGAACGGTTGCAGCACAGACTTCGGCCGGCTGTCTTCGTGAGACATGAAATTGGTGAATTCCATCATCCGACTGATAGCGGTGTTGCAGCTGAGTTTGTCGATGTCTGCTGTGACAGCCTTGATGGTCTTATGCAGAATCCGCAGCTGGTCGTCGGTGGGGGCTGTGTCTGTGACGTTGTTGTTCAGGACCACCTCTTCCGCACGGTCGTCGATGATCATGCGCCACACACGACCCAGAAATCGAAAGACGCCTTCGACACCCTGCATGCTCCACGGTTTCACCTGTTCCAGTGGTCCCATAAACATCTCATACAGCCGCAGCGAATCCGCACCGTATTCGTTCACAACGTCGTCAGGGTTGATGACGTTGCCCCGTGACTTGGACATCTTTTCGCCGTTTTCGCCAAGGATCATTCCCTGGTTCACCAGCTTCTGAAACGGTTCCACCATGCTGACGTGACCACGGTCGAACAGTACCTTGTGCCAGAAACGTGAGTACAGCAGATGCAGCACGGCGTGTTCGGCCCCGCCGATATACAGGTCGACCGGCATCCAGTACTTTTCCAATGCCGGGTCGATAAAGGCGTCGCTGTTTTTGTTGTCACAGAAACGCAGGAAGTACCAGCAGCTGCCGGCCCATTGCGGCATGCTGTTGGTTTCTCGTTTCAATTTTGTTCCGTCGGTGTCTGTCTTATACAGCCAGTCGTCCGTGGCCTTGGACAGCATGGGTTGCGGAGTGCCGGTGGGTTTGAAGTCCTCCATATGCGGATGCGGCACGGGCAGCGATTCGGCCGTTTCCGCTCGCATCAGACCGGTCGGGTCGCCGTCCGCGTCCAATTCGTGCCAGATGGGAAATGGTTCGCCCCAGTAGCGCTGACGACTGAACAACCAGTCACGCAGTTTGTAGTTGACGGCCGCTTTGCCCAGGCCCATGTCATTCATCGAATCTGTAATCTGAGACTTGAATTCATCAGTTGGCGTTCCCGTGTAGTCGCCGGAATTGATGGCGGTCCCTTTGGCGGAAAACGGTGTCATCTTCGCACCGTCAATTTCCGTGGTGAGAGCGGCTTCATCTTTTGACGGTTCCCAACTCGCGGGCGGTTCAACGACCGGGATGATTGGGATCTCAAACTTAACCGCGAATTCAAAGTCACGCAGGTCGTGCGCCGGAACGGCCATGATGGCACCGGTGCCGTAGCTGATCAGAACGTAGTCGGCCACCCAGATCGGAATCTGTTCGCCGTTGACGGGGTTGATCGCATACGAACCGGTGAACACGCCCGACTTTTCCTTGGCCAGTTCTGTGCGATCCAGGTCGCTCTTCAGCGACGCTGTGCGACGATATTCAACGACCTCGGTCCTTTGTTCATCCGTCGTCAGTCTGTCGACAAAAGGATGTTCCGGAGCGATCACCATGTATGTGGCACCGTACAGCGTGTCCGGTCGAGTCGTGTAGACTCGCAGCACATCATCGCCGGGTTCCGCAGGCCAACCGCCTTCCGATCGTGTTGTTTTCCAGTCCTCAACTCCGGCACTGGCGGAGCCTGTGGCATTCGCATCGCCGATGAAGAAATCAACTTCGGCACCGGTACTGCGACCGATCCAGTTCCGCTGCAGCAGCTTGATCGATTCGGGCCAATCCAGGTCGTCCAGCTCATAGGCCAGTCGGTCTGCGTACGCCGTGATCCGCAGCATCCACTGCTTCAGAGCGACTCGTTCGACCGGGTGACCGCCTCGTTCGCTTTTGCCGTCAATGATTTCTTCGTTCGCCAGCACGGTTCCCAGGGCCGGGCACCAATTTACGGGAGCTTCCGATATGTACGCCAGCCGATGCTTGTCCTGATAACGTCTGACCGCTTCGTCACCGGAACCTGTGACGTTGTCGGGAATTGGCAGTTCTGCAATCGGTCGGCCTTTGCCGATGCGAGTCTTCCCGTCCTGTCCCGTCCATTCGTGTTCAGTGTCGTACCAGGTGTCGAACAGTTGCAGAAAGATCCACTGTGTCCAGCGGTAATACTCCGGGTCAGTCGTGGCTAATTCTCGAGACCAGTCGTAGCTGAATCCCAGCATCTTCAGCTGCCGGCGAAACGTTTCGATATTCTTCTGCGTGGTTTCGCGGGGGTGAGTTCCCGTCTTGACGGCATGTTCTTCCGCCGGCAGTCCGAACGAGTCCCACCCCATCGGGTGCAGCACGTTTTTGCCGTTCATGCGAGCGTAACGACAGACGATGTCAGTCGCGGTGTAGCCTTCCGGATGCCCCACGTGCAGACCGCTGCCGGACGGATAGGGGAACATATCCAGCACGTACATTTTGTCTGTGTTGTCCGAGGGCTCAGCCGCCTTGAAAGTTGAGTTTTCGTCCCAGAACTGTTGCCAGCGGGCTTCAATGCGTTTTGCGTCGTAACGGGGCATCGTGTGTTTTCAGTGTGAAATTCTGTTGAGCTGCCCAATTGAAGCAGGCGACAAATCTCTATTCTGTCATTTCGTTCGGCAAAGCTTAAGCAAAACTGAACGTCTTCGTGTGTGTTCGTTCAGTCGTCCGCAAATTTGACGGCCCATGTCTTGCCACCCTGTGCGGCATCATCCGACGAAGTCGGGCGGCGTCATCCAACGAAGTTGGTCGGGAAGTCTATTGAACTGTCGAGCGGATGCAAATTCAGGCACGCTGGTAACTTAGAAAAGCACGGCAGCCTGCAAAACCGCTCGGACGACAGCCTTGGCCGCCACGGATGGGATGAAGTGGCTGGAAGTGGTGGAGTCGTATTCTCACGGCAAGCGGTTTCGCCTAAAACGAACGGATGTGTCAGACAGATCGCGTCTCGGACAAGGGCCCTAATGCGGCATGGCCGCAACCAATTTCGAGCTGACGCTCGGAAACGCTCCGTTGTCGCTCCGAACCGATGCGAGCAAAGTGGCGAGAGATTATACCGAAAGACTCTAAAAATGTCGGAGCGGCGGACCATGAGTTACAAACAGCTGTTTCTTTTGATCCTGACAATCTGGTCGGCCGAATTGTTCACGCGCCTGCTGTTCGACGCCATGATTCCACCTCAAATGGAGTATCGGACAGTCTACATGGAGAAGGATCCCAAGAAGGGGTTGTTTCTGGGCAGCAGTCTGGGCGACTTTGGCCGACGTGGCTGGAAAGTCGTTTCGGTGATTCCCGACCACGACAACAGCCAGCAGATCATTGTCTTCATGCAGCGGCAGACGATTCTTCGCATGAACAAATGACGCAGCGAAGGTCGAAGGAACAGACGTGGCAAATCAAGCGTTGACTCGACTGATCGCCGGCTGCGGATACCTGGGTCTACCTGTCGCGGAACAATGGCTGAGCAGCGGCTGCGACGTTGTGGCATTGACTCGCTCTCCCGAACGCGCGGACGATCTGCGCCGCAGAGGGCTGACCCCCGTTGTTACGGACCTTGCTTCCGGTTCTGGCCAGCCATCGTTGTCGGCGGCCGACGTTGTCTTGTGGGCGGTTGGATTCGATCGCACGGCCGGTGTGGCTCGTGAGGACATCTGGTTGCGCGGACTGGAACGTCTGTTGAACCGTCTGCCTTCCGCACCTCAGCGTTTCCTGTACGTCTCCAGTACCAGCGTCTATGGTCAGGACGATGGCCAAACCGTTGACGAAAGCACCCCGCCCGATCCGAAAACGGAAGGTGGTCAATGCTGTGTTGCAGCCGAGCAGCTGCTGCGGCAACATTGCGGGCAGTTGTTCCCGGAAACGCAGGTCGTGATTCTGAGGATGGCTGGAATTTATGGGCCGGGACGATTGCTTCGCCGCGTCTCCGATTTGCAGACTCAGAAACCGCTGCCCGTCGAGCCTGATCAGTGGCTGAATCTGATTCACGTGCACGACGCTGTCCGCATGGTTGATCTTGTGTCGTCTGCCGTCGCTGTGCCGCCGGTCATTAATGTCGTCAATTCCGGGACTGTCACGCGCCGGCAGTATTATGCCCGACTTGCTGAACTCGTTTCAGCACCAGCTCCGGTGTTCGAAGTTAGTACAGGTTCCGCACGGCAACGTGGCGGCAATAAACGAGTCGTTAGTCAAAATCGAGCTAACCTGAACGTCGGGTTTGCCTACGACGACGTTCTGGCGGGACTCGAACAGGCGGTGTCCGCTGGCTGACCACGTGGGGTGCGCTCGTGGATGATTGTGGAGTCAGTGACGGTGGCCGGGGTTGGAGCGAGGAACGAGTGAAACCCCCGGGGCTTCCTTCGCAAGCTCAGTCCAGCCACGGCCACCCAATAATCCGGAACCGCAATCTGTGAGCGCACCCGACCACGTGCAGGTCGGTCGCAGTCCATTGCCTCCGGGTGGTCAACAGTGTAGCCTGAGCAGGCGTGGCTGATCGGAATGACGTCGTCACAAGAGACCATTATGACGGTGACCGTTCCGTCTTTGATCCGGTTGTTAAGCGAGGTGTGACATGATCGTAAGATTGCTGCCCGTCTGTGCGTTGTTTGTGTCTCTGTGTGCCGCCACCAGCGTGTTCGCGGGCGACCTCAACTGGTCGGCAGAAACGCCGCGTGACGAAATCCGGCCGGTGTTCCGCCAGGCGGAAGAATTCACGGAGAAAGGTACGCGGCTGGTCATCAATGCGGACGATCGTGAAGGTCTCAACGGATGGTGGACGACGACGTTGCCCGTCCAGGGGCGTCAGCACTTTCGGTTTTCCGTGAAGCGACAGACGACCGGAATGAGCGATGCTGAGATCCGCCGCGCTGCGGTTGTGCGACTGATCTGGGAGAACGCAAAAGGCGGACCGGTGGTCCGGGATGAACCCACGTTTTCGTCTTATCGCCCTGGAGAAAAACCGCGAGCAGAACCGGAGTTCCCGCCGGACGTCAGCACCAGCGATGGCTGGACGACCGTCTCGCAGATCTATCGCGCTCCCATCACGGCACAGCATCTGCGAATCGAATTGCATTTTCGCTGGGGGCCGCCGAAGTCACAGGTCGTGTGGAAGGACGTCCGCCTGGAACCAGTCGCCGCGCCGGACCCGCGCCCGGTGAAGCTGGCGACGATTCATCTGCAACCGCGTGAAGGCAAGACGCCCGCAGAAAAACGAATCCAGTTTGCTTCGCTGATTGCAGACGCTGCTACGCAGGGGGCCGATCTGATCGTGCTGCCGGAAACATTGACGGTTTATGGAACAGGACTGACGTATGCTGAGTGTGCGGAAAACGTACCGGGACCTTCTACTGATTATTTCGGAAAACTGGCAAGGCAATACGACACTCACATCGTGGCCGGTCTGTTGGAGCGTGACAAGCACCTGATCTACAACGTGTCCGTATTGCTGGGACCGGACGGCAACATCATCGGCAAGTATCGGAAAACCACGTTGCCGCGCGGTGAAATCGAAGGCGGCATTACTCCGGGCAACGAGTATCCCGTATTTCAAACTCGCTTTGGCAAAGTCGGCATGATGATCTGCTACGACGGATTCTTTCCCGAAGTCGCTCGTGAACTGACGAAGAACGGGGCGGAAGTCATTGCTTGGCCTGTCTGGGGCTGCAACCCCATGCTGGGAGCGGCCCGCGCCTGTGAGAATCACGTCTACGTTGTCAGCAGCACGTATACCGATGCTTCCCGCGACTGGATGATCACGGGGATCTATGGCCACGATGGCAAGGTCCTGTCACAGGCAAAGACATGGGGATCAGTCGCGATCACAGAAGTTGATCTGAACAAGCCCATGTACTGGCACAGCCTGGGTGACTTCAAAGCTCAGATCGAACGGCATCGACCGTTGGTGCCCGGCCGGTCGTCAGAGAATTGAATAGGGTGAGACGATTTCCTTTTGTCCGCCGCAGCGTTTTACATCGTCGCAGGCCGTCGACGAGTCGCTGTGGTCCATAGCCAGGAGATGGATTGATGTTCCGATTTCAACGAAGTGTGCTTTTGTGCGGCGGATTAATCGGAGCGATCGCGGTCACGGCGTGGGCTTATGCCACAGCCACCGTGCAAAACGTAGACCCGGCCACACTGCATCCCCACCGGTCTGTGCTGTATGGCGTGTGGGACGGCAGCAAAACGCACGCGGCCGCCATCAAAGAGACGGCTCAATACAAGGCACTCGTCGAAAGCGGGCTGATTGATTATGCCGGCAGAATGCTGAAGCAGGCTTTGAGCTCAGAATCCGTAATGTCCGAGTTGGGGCCTGGTCCCAGTGAAAAGGATCTGAGGCAGACATCAGAGTTTTTCGGATATTTCACAAGGTTGTATGAAGCCGGGTTCTCGTTCTCGATCAGCGATGGTCCGATGGATGGACCGCCCACACCGTTGGCGACCGTCGTTCTGCATGATGCTGCGGGCAGCAACGAGCTGATACTTCCTCTGTTGCAACTGGCGGGAATACGCGACGAGCCTCAGGCAGCAACTGTGGCCGGGCGAGACGTGTTGTCATTGCCGATTCCTGGTTCTCCTGGATTTGAAGTGGCATGGTGGAACGAAGCGCAGCATCTTGTTCTGGCTGTGGGACCTGCTGCCGCGGAGCAGGCGATCGGAGTTGCGGACGGACGCTCGCCAAATGTCACAACCAGCGCTCGCTATCAGAAGTATCGTGACTCGGACGCCGATTTCGAAGTTGCCGCTGCCGGCTGGTTTGACTTTGGAGCATTGCGAAATCGGTTTGGCCAGATGCCGCTACCTTTGCCCGATGTTGCCCAACCTCCGACTCTCAACGATTTTGCAGCGGCGCTGGGGATTGACAATCTGGGGGCGATCGGCGGGCAAATGGGGTACCGCGGCACTGCAACGATCGCAAAAACATTTGTTGAAGCACCATTACCCCGCAGGGGCATACTGGCTTTGCTGGATCAGCCCCTGTTCACGCTTGAAGACCTGCCACCATTGCCGCAGAACGCCAGCACCTTCGCCGCGTTTTCTTTGAATGCGGGGGGCGCCTGGGACACGGTTCTGGAAAGCACACGCAGGACGCTGGCTCTGCTGCCGCCCGAAATGGGGCAGGACTTCGAGGATGGCCTTCGAATGCTGCCTCAATTCGTGGGGCTTGATCTCCGTGACGACCTGTTTGCCACACTGGGTGATGTTCATTGCTTCTATGGCGATCCTGCTGGTGGTCCATTCGGTATCGGCTTTGGACTTGCGTTTTCCGTGAAGGACGCGGACAGACTGCGTACGTCGGTCGACGTCCTGCTCACGCAGGGAGAACAGCTCGTTCAGCAGGTCGGCCTGCCCGTGACCGTGACCGTTCAACGGGCGCACGTCGATGGACGTCAGCTGATTACCGTGGTCGCAGGCGCGTTTGCTCCAACGGTGGCGGTGGATGACGAATGGATGGTTGCCTCACTGTTCCCGCAGTCCGTAAAGACCTTCTTCATGCGTCAGGACGGCAGATTACCCAAATGGACACCGACACCCGAACATCGCGAAGCCCTCGCGGACCTGCCGCAGACGTTTTCCGCGATCTCCATTGACGATCCCCGAAGCTCCATATCATCGCTGTACGGTTTCGTTCCGATGATGAACGCCACACTGCACACAATGATGCCGCATGCCGACAGACCGGGAGCCGTCAAAGCCGCCGACCTGCCACCTCTGGAAATTGTTGTCGCTCCGCTGTTTCCGAATGTCAGCGTGAGTGTTCCCGGCGACGCGGGTATCGAGTACCACACTCGCCAGTCGCTCGCGATGCTGCCCATGCCTTCCGTCCAAAGCGGCGCAGCCGTGCCGATTCTGATTGCGTTGCTGCTGCCCGCCGTGCAACAGGCGCGCATGGCCGCTCGGCGAACAACATCCAAAAACAATATGAAACAGCTGGGCCTGGCAATGCACAACTATCATGACGTCTACCGTCATTTCCCGATCGGGACCCAGCCCGATACGAATCTGCAGCCGGAACAGCGTTTGAGCTTTTTCTACAGCATCCTGCCTTTCCTGGACCAGCCAGCACTTTACAACCGCATGCACCGATCAGAAAAGGCGGCATGGGACGACGAACAGTTCAGGGGACTGACCTCTGTTGTCATCCAGACGTTGCATAATCCGAACCTGCGGACTGAACTGCCGCACGCCACACACTACGTCGGCATGGCGGGAGTTGGTGAAGACGCTCCGGAACTTCCCACTCGTCACGAACGAGCGGGCATTTTTGGCTACGACCGCAAGACAGGGATTCGTGACATTCGGGACGGTACGTCAAACACAATCATGATGACCGAAACAAATGACGCCGACATCCCGTGGGCGGCGGGCGGTCGGACTCTGAAGTCTCTGACACAGGAACCGTATATCAATGGACCGGACGGCATTGGCAGTCCAACACCCGGCGGCTGTCACGTGCTGATGGCTGACGGATCCGTCCGCTTTGTCTCCGATGACATCGATCCGGAAACCATGCGCCGCATGGCGGCGATGGCGGACGGAAAGGTGGTCGGCTTCTAAATGATGCGGGCCGCGTCTGGTCGACAGCAAATCAATAGAAGGCTGTGGCCAGGCGCCGGCGGTAGTCGGAGGCGTGCTGCGATTTGGGCCCCATGGCTGAAAGTACGGCGACCATTGCCTCTTTGGCCTTGTCGCGAACTTCCGTCCTGTCGTTCGCGATCACCGTCAACAGCATGTCGCACGCTTCATCAAATCGCTTGTCGACGCACAATGCCTCGGCCAGGCGGATCTGTAGTTCCGTATTGTCCGGATCAGACTCCAGGGCCTGACGTGCGGTGGCTGTTCCGCCGGACTCTTCCACGTTGGCTCGCAGGGCCAGTTGGTCCTTCAACGCCTCGGCTTCCGGTTCAAGAAATCCTCGTGTTTCCAGCTGTTCAATGATCTCCGCGCATTCCTGCTCGCGATCAAGACTCAGCAGGACTCGCGCATGAGCAATCCTGAACTGCGGTGCGTCGCCATCGAGTTCTACGGCCGATCGAAAACTGGCCTCGGCGGAGTCCAGTTCTTCGGCGCCTTCCTGCGCCAGTCCGGCGTTGTAGGCCTCAACCGCTGCAGACGGAAGAAACGATTCCAGCCACTCACGCAGTTGTGGTTCGGGCATAACGCCCGGCAGCTGACTCACCGGCTGACCGTCGATCATGGCGATAACAAAGGGAATCGACTGAACTCCGAACGCACCCGCAATATCGGGCAACTCGTCAACGTTAATCTTGACCAGAATGAAACGACCATCGAATTCGGTGGTCAGTTTTTCCAGCAGCGGCATCAACTGCTTACAGGGACCGCACCATTCTGCCCAGAAGTCGACAACGACCGGGCAGGTCATGGACTGCTCGACGACGTCTTTCTTAAATGTCTCCGTCGTGGTGGTGCGGATCCATTGGCTTTCCTGACTCATTCCTAACCTCAAGTTTCAGCGATTGTTCTGTAACGTACAAAATACGGCGTGGCCTCAACAACAATCAGACAAACGGTCGGAAAGCGGTAGTCCACTTACACCGAACGTGATGACGTTGCATGCGAAACCAAACGCAGGGCCGCAACGGCCATTGCCGCAGCGCCGCCCCCGGGAATCAGGCAGTTGAAATGCGGTATCTCAGATCCTGACCCACCACTGTACTCGAAGTGTCCGATTTTCACGAGTGAAATGAAAGAGACCCGGTCTTTTGAAAAGACCGGGTCTCTGCCGTTCACATCTCAATCTGGTTGTCTTAACGCAGAACGCTGGAATAGCGTTGTGGCGATCGCGGAGTCACTCCGTACGAGACTCGGCGAATCGGCACCGCACCGTTGCCAGCGTTCGGGATGACCGGGGCCACCATACCTTGTATCGGATATTCATGGTCTCCGGCGATATCGCCGGCAGGATGCGGCGTGGCCACGTTCGGCGCTGCGTGGTAAATCGTTGGACTGCCATAGACCGTGGGGGCGCTGTTGACGGCTGCCGGTATCTGGTTGTACACGGTTGCCGCCGGGGCTGGGTTGGCGTTGTAGTAGCTGGTCGCAGGATAAGCAATTCCGCCGCCATACGACGGTGCATACGCCACTTGCGGATTCTGATAACCCAGCGGAGCCGCCTGGCGGTATTGAGTTCGATAGGTGGTCTGTGGCACATACTGAGTCACGGCTCGATATGTGGTAACGGGAACCCGAACTGCGGTCAGTGCCGGCTGCTGAGGAAGTGCGCTGGTACAGTTGCAACCGGGAGTCGCAGCGGGATAGTTCATGATCGGCGCCTGTGGAGCGTAACCACCACCGTACGACGGCTGATACCCGCCATATCCATATCCATATCCGCCGTAGCCGTAACCAGCCCCGGCATAGCCTGCTCCGCCGTATCCGTATCCATAGCCACAGCCGTAGCCGCCGAACCATGCAAACGGATTCAGGATGTAGGGAAGACAGCAGGCCTGCGCTGTGTTCGCAGTCGAGAACGCAATGGCAAGTGTAACGATGGACAGCAGGGTCGAACGTTTCATGAATCTAAGATCCTCATCCCTGAACAGGCATCCAATAATGGCCCGTCGCGGATTTCATGTGTGAAGGTTACCTTTCTCACCTGATCGTCATGACCGGTACGCGAACTTGAGCAAAAACACAAATCTTTGATATTTCGCTCAAGTTGCGAACGCAAAGCCTTGCGCCAGAAGTAGATCGGTCGACTGGCGAATCCACCCAGACGTGCCGAATACGCCCCAAACGCTTCGCTATTGGACCAGGGTTGCTCAACGCCACTGACAACTTAAACGCATCAAGAGTTGCCCGTCTGATGCCAACAGGATTCGACGACATCGCCGTACAACGTGCCATCTGACGGGCCGGCGGCGTTGTTGTGCCGTTGAGATAGTCGGCGACGGAACCGGAACTCGAATACGCGCTTACCGCTTCCGCGGGGCACTGCTTCGTCACGTCGCGGATTTTGGTTTCCATCTGGTGGGGATCCGGGGCTGGCCTGAGTCTGCAAAGGAAGCCCCGGGGTTTCACTCGTACCTTGCTCCAACCCCGGCCGAAGCCTCCAACTTTACAACCAGGCGATATTGCACCCGACCTCAGAACATCCGGTCGCCGCGCACCATTGCGAAAAAACTACCGCGGAAGGCAATTGAAACCCCGATCGCTTCACTCGACAAGGTGAATACGGAATACTGGTCAAACTCACCGATGACGTGTCCCTCAGCAAGGCACCGCCGCAACCTGCCCCACAGCTCGCCTCTTCCCTCTGGAAACCAACGAAACAATGTCGCGACTAACGTATATTCTGGCTCTGTCATTGTTCGTCGCCGCTCCCTCAGCGCGTGCTGTTGATCGGCAAGTCCGCCACATTGTTCTGGTGAGTGTCGACGGATTGTCCGCCAGTTATCTGACGGATCAACGTGCCAACATGCCGAATCTTCGATCGATGGCGCAGCAGGGCGCTTCTGCAGAAGGCATGATCACCAGCTTTCCAAGTGTCACGTGGCCGTCGCACACATCGCTGATCACGGGCACGGTGCCAGCCCGACATGGCGTCATTGGGAATGCCGTCTGGAATCGCAAGACGCATCAGGAGGTGAAGTACATCGGCGATCCGGTGCTCACCAAAGACGAAGCCATCCGCGTGCCGACGTTGTACGACGTCGCTCACAATGCCGGACTGTCAACGGCCAGCGTCATCTGGCCATGTTCGAACGGAGCAAAGACGCTGAACTGGATCATTCCGGATTCGAACAAAACAGAAATTCATGCTCGCTATACAACACCGGGCTTCGCTGACGAACTGGCAGACGCGGGCATCGATATTTCCAAACTCGGCGAATGGGGCTGGGGGAAACAGCATTCCACCAACAGAGACATCGTGTACACGCAGGTCACAAAACACCTGTTGTCGCAGCACAAGGTGGAATTGATTCTGCTGCACCTGATCACGCCCGATGGCGTGGAGCACGGTTACGGTCCCAACACACCAGCCGCCTATCAAGCCGTGGCCGAAAGCGACCAACGTCTGGGTGAGATCCGGGACGCATTGCAGCAGCCGCCGTTTGCGGGGAACTCCACCCTGTTCATCGTCTCTGACCACGGATTCGCGCCGTATGAGAAACTGATCCGGCCGAACGTCGTGCTAAAAGAGCTGGGACTGATCAAGACCGGCGAAAAGAACAAGGTCACAGAGCGCAGTGCATGGTGTGTCGCGCAGGGAGGATCGGCATTTATTTACGTTCTGAACAATGAGCAGCGCGCCGAGATTACCGACACACTGGCCCGCAAGCTTGCTGACCTCGAAGGCGTCATCGCCGTGATGCATCCGGCCGAATTCACAAAGCTTGGTGTTCCTCATCCTGACAGGAACCCGGAGGCTCCGCACCTTGTGTTGACGACCGGCCCGGGATACTCTTTCGACAACAGCGTGAAAGGCGATTCCGTTACCGACGCTGGCGGTCACAAAGGATCACACGGTCACGATCCACGACCGGATTATATGCACGCAACATTTGTCGCTGTCGGCAAAGGCATCAAACCTGGCACGAAGCTTGAATTCATCAGGAATGTCGACGTCGCCCCGACCATCGCCCACCTGCTGGGCCTGAACATGGACAGTGATGGACGCGTACTGACGGAAGCACTCACAACAGGAGGCGTTCCATGAATAATTCCACACTTTTGGTTGCCACGTTACTTTCCATCCTGTCGACCGTCGCCACACCGGCCAGCGCCGACGACAAAGCTCTGGAATTGTTCAAACGGCGGATCACGCCGATTCTGCGTTCGCCGAATCCGTCCAGCTGTTCAGAATGTCATCTCAGCGGCGTCGATCTGAAAGACTACATCGGGGACACTCAGGAAGAAACGTTTGCGGCACTGCGCAAAGCCGGCTTGATCAACATGCAAAAACCGGATGAATCGAAGCTGCTGACATTCATTCATCGAACGCCTGCGAATGCTTCGCCCGTAGGCCGCGAAGCCCGCCAACAGGAATTCACTGCCTTCCGAGCATGGATCAGAGCGGCCGTGAAAGATCCCGTGCTGGCGGCCGCAAAAACGGACAGCGATCAGCTGGGACCGAAGGTGGCTGTGGAGATCATTCGGCACGGTCGGCAGGACCGCGTGATGGCTTCGTTTGTTCAGAATATCTGGTCAGAAGTCGGCCGCTGCGTCAATTGTCATTCGCCGGACTTGAACCGAAAGAGAATCGGTCGCGACGGCAACACCAAAGAAGACATTGATGCCATTTCGTGGGTTGTGCCCCGCGACCCCGGCGCGACTCTGCAGAAACTTGTCGACAGCGGAAACATCGATCTGGAAGACCCCGATGCCAGTCCCGTGCTGACAAAACCTGTGGGGCTGGAAGAACACGGCGGAGGACCCAAGTTTGCTCTCGGCAGCCGAACGGACAAGAGCTTCCGTCGATTTCTGAATGATTATGCGGCCGTCGTCAACGGCCAACATACAGCCGCCGATCAGATTCCAATGCCGTCGAACGAAGTCGCCGTTTCGACGGGTCAACATCTTCGCATCGTCGATCTGCCCGCACGATTCGGAAAGAAACTGTTGCGAGCCGACATCTACGGTCACGATGGCAACGAATGGTCAGCCGTGCCGTGGGCCACAGCTGAGAATCCGATCAACGGAGAACGTGAGATGTGGCAGAGCATGGTCTTCGCGACAGCAGCAGTGGGATCCGATCGAGCACTGACGCTCAACGAGAAATACGTCCTTCCGAAGGGGCGATACCTTATCAAACTCTACATCGACCGTGCCAACAGATTGAAGAAGAACCGCGATTACGAACTCGGAGAGTCCGAGTTTTACGGACAGGTCGAAACCGACGGTGCGTGGAAGGTCGGCTACCAGCCACCCAAAATCATTCACGCGCCAGCAAAGGACTAAGGAAGTTGCGATGAATCCTGTGGTGTACGCCGTCGCAACGATGGACACAAAAGGTGACGAGTTGGCTTTCGTTGCGCGGTGCCTCCGGAATGCCGGCGTGCTGGTGAAAACGGTCGATGTGGGCACGCGTTCAGCCCCGACAGTCAGTCCCGACGTCTCGCGAGATCGGGTACTGGGCGCTGAGACGTTGCCGCCTGGCAATGACCGAGGCGCTGCTGTCACAGCGATGGGCGACGGATTAACGTCATGGCTGCAGAATGAATGTCTGGCGCATCGAGTGGCCGGAGTGGTGGGGATTGGAGGCAGCGGCGGAACGGCTTTGGTGACCGCTGCCATGCGGGCTTTGCCCATCGGTCTTCCCAAGCTGATGGTGTCGACGATGGCCAGCGGCGACGTGGCTCCGTATGTTGATTGCAGCGACATCACGATGATGTATTCCGTCGTGGACGTTGCCGGGCTGAACGTAGTGTCGGAAAAAATCCTCAGCAACGCCGCCCACGCAATGGCGGGGATGGTGTCCCACAGCCTCGCTGCTCCGGAAAATCGGCCCGCGCTCGGCATGACCATGTTTGGTGTGACAACGCCCTGCGTCGATTCGGTTCGTAAGACGCTCCAGGCCAAAGGCTACGACTGTCTGGTGTTCCATGCCACAGGCAGTGGAGGACGAGCCATGGAGCAGTTGGTGGATTCCGGGTTGATCTGCGGAGTCCTGGACATCACGATGACGGAAGTCGCAGACGAAGTCGTCGGCGGAGTGCTGCCGGCCGGACCTGATCGTTTTGAAAAACTGCTTGCGAAAGGTGTGCCGCTGGTGCTGAGTGTTGGTGCTGTGGATATGGTCAACTTTGGTGGCATCGAAACGGTGCCGGAGCAATTCCGCAATCGGACATTGCATGTGCACAACGCTCAGGTCACTCTGATGCGAACCAATGCAGAAGAGAATCGAACGATCGCTCGCTGGATCGCGGACAAACTGAATCAATCCACGGCGCCGTTGACACTGCTGATCCCCGAAGGCGGCGTGTCCATGCTGGACGCTCCTGGTGAGCCGTTTGACGACCCCGTCGCAAACGCGGCGTTGTTCGATGAGCTGGAACAGCAATTCCAGCAGACGAACGACAGACAGATGATTCGTCTGCCGCATCACATCAACGACCCGGATTTTGCCGCGGCGTTGGTGCAGCAGTTTCAGGTACTATGTCCGGCAGTCAGTTCCTGAAGCCTCACCGCTTCCAGGACACACTCAGTTGCCGCCCTTCACCCCCGGAAAGAATCACTTATTCGATGGCTGAATCGAGAGAATCGATACTGAAACGTTTTCGCAGCAAGATCGCGGATGGTCGGCCGATTATCGGCGGCGGAGCGGGCACCGGAATCAGCGCGAAGTGCGAAGAAGCCGGCGGCATTGATCTGATCGTCATTTACAATTCGGGCCGATATCGCATGGCCGGCCGAGGTTCTCTGGCTGGGTTAATGCCGTACGGCAATGCCAACGAAATCGTGAAACAGATGGCGCATGAAGTTCTGACCGCCGTCAGCCACACACCCGTACTGGCCGGAGTCTGCGCGACAGATCCGTTTATGCTGCGTGATGTTTTCCTGCGAGAGTTGCGTGACATGGGATTCGCCGGCATTCAGAACTTTCCCACGGTCGGTCTGATTGACGGAGTGTTCCGAGCGAATCTTGAGGAAACCGGAATGGGCTTTGCGCTGGAAGTAGACTGCATCGCGGCGGCTCACGAACTCGGCCTGCTGACCACGCCGTACGCTTTCGATGCAGACCAGGCTCGCGAACTCACGGCAGCAGGAGCGGACATCATTGTCGCTCATATGGGACTCACCACCAGCGGGACCATTGGTGCGCACACGGCGTTGTCATTGAATGACTGCGTGCCAAAGGTCGCAGCGATTGCTGAAGCCGCACGCAGCGAGCGCGAAGACGTGATGGTCTTATGCCACGGTGGCCCCATCGCCATGCCCGCTGATGCGAAGTTCATGCTTGATCAACTGGAAACAATCGACGGTTTCTACGGAGCCAGTTCCATGGAACGACTTCCGACGGAGATCGCCATGACCGCTCAGGTTGAGAAGTTCGTTCAGATTCGACGTTAGTCCATGGTATCCACGAGTTTTCCGAATGTTGCGAAGTACTCCGTTTCTGCGATGGACGATCTGTCTTGCCGCGTCAATGTCTTATCTGTCGTTCAACTGCTTCACAGCAGTTCACGCTGCAGCGAACAGTCCCAATATCGTCTTCATCCTGGCTGACGATCTGGGGCGAGAATGCCTCGAATGCTATGGCGGTGAGTCTTACCGCACGCCGAACCTGAACCGCCTTGCCAGGCAGGGGACTCGATTTCAATGTTGCTATGCCACTCCGATGTGTAGCCCCACTCGAGTCATGTTGATGACCGGACGCTACAGTTTTCGGAACTACCAGCAATGGGGCCGGATGGATCTGAACCAGCCGACGCTGGCTTCTGTGCTGCAACACGCTGGCTATCACACCGCGGTAGCGGGTATCGGCACGAACTGATTCACGTTGTTCGCGATGACAGATGGAAGCTACTCTCCACGGGCGAGTTATTCGATCTGACGGCAGATTGGCAGGAACAGACGCCTCTGCCGAAAGGTGCTGAATCTGCGACGCGGATGCGCCTCAGAAGTCACCTGAATCAGCTGCGTTCATCGCCCGGCAAACTCTGGTGACACCGCATCCTTCGCTTGCCTACCTCTTGAGACTCGCCGTTCCAAGCGGGCGATTGCGAGCAGGACGCTGTCCATTTTTCGGTGTGGATCACCACCTGCGGTTATTGCTCAAGGGACTTCGTGAGTAATGGACGAACGATTTCACGAATCTCAAGGGGCAGGCGAAACAACGGGCGGTCGCTTTTTGTTTTGATGGCATCAATCGCCGCATCCAGGCTACGCAGGGGCAGCTCCAAGTCATCGCAGTCTTTGCCAGCTTCCTGCCACGCGTCATTCCACACGTCCAGCTGCATTTCAGAGTAGCCGCCGGTATCCAGCAATTCGATCGTCTGAGTCACTCCCTGTCCCAGCTTCGCGACCGCGTTGTTGTTTACATAGACAGGAACGAGTTCTGCAATGTATTCCCTCCATTCCTGATGTCCACGACCCAGGACCATCGACAGCAGGTCATCCGGTGTCCCTCCGTAGCCAGCGGAATCGGCATCGCCGTTTCGGAACGCCGACTCGAGAGCCACGATAACCTGATCACGGCCAGCGTTGGCGATCATCGGTTCGGGCAACCCAAACAGCGCTGCTGTTCTATATTGAGATGAGACTTCCGCGACAGCAAGTGCGGCTTCGAAACTCTCCTGTGAGTGTTTGTAATCACCAGATCGCCAAAGAAAGGCACCGCGGATTGACATGGCGGTCGCTTCCTGTTCCGCTGGCGCATCGGGCATGTCAATGACCGCCGTGTAGTCAGCCAGTGCCTGCTCTCTGTCGCCCTGCCGGCCGTGTGTCGCACCACGGTTAAGCAAGGCCTGTGCTTGCTGTTCCGCTGGCGCATCGGGCATTTCAACGACCGCCGTGTAGTCAGCCAGTTCCTGTTCTGTGTCGCCCTGTCGGCCGTGTGTCGCACCACGGTAAAGCAAGGCCATTGCTTTCTCTTCTGCTGGCGCATCAGGCATGTCAATGACCGCCGTGCAGACAGCCAGTGCCTGCTCTCTGTCGCCCTGCTCGGTGTGCGTCACACCACGATTAAGCAAGGCCTTTGCTTTCTGTTCCGCTGGCGCATCGGGCATGTCAATGACCGCCGTATAGTCAGCC